>JASIEC010000136.1 GCA_030046135.1 Thermoplasmata archaeon
GATGTCCGGGGACGGGACGAACGACGCTCCCGCGCTCGCGCGGGCCGACGTGGGGCTCGCGATGAACAGCGGCACGGGCGCGGCGAAGGAGGCCGGCAACATGGTCGACCTCGACAACGACCCCACGAAGCTGATCGAGCTCGTCTCGATCGGCAAGCAGCTCCTGATCACGCGCGGGGCGCTCACGACGTTCTCGATCACGAACGACGTCGCGAAGTACTTCGCCATCATCCCGGCAATCTTCATCGCCTCGGGGGCCGGGGCGCTCCCCGGGGTCTCGGTCATGAATGTCCTCGGGCTCACGAATCCCCAGTACGCGGTGCTCGCGGCTCTCCTGTTCAACGGCCTCATCATCCCCTGCCTCATCCCCCTCGCCTTGGTCGGCGTCCCGTTCCGCCCCCGGCCCGCGATCGACCTCCTCCGGAGGAACCTCGTCCTCTACGGGTTCGGCGGGCTCGTGAGCGCGTTCGTCGGGATCAAGCTCTGCTACCTGTTCATCGTCTGGGTCGCCGGGATCCCGGGGGTCGGCGCGCTCGGGATCGCGGTGGGCCATGTCCTGCCGCTCGGAGGGCTGTGAGCGCCCCCCCGGGCCCGCGCCCCGCGGGAAGCTCGCCCGACCCTCCTCCGGAGCGGGCGCACTCCCTCGCGGGCCATCTCCGGGCCGCGGCCGGGTTCATCGTGCTGATGGTGGTCGTCGGCGGCCTCGCCTACCCGGCGTTCGTCACGGAGGTCGCGCACGTGATCGACCCGGCGGCGGCGGGCGGCTCGCTCATCCGCTACCCGAACGGGACGGTGGAGGGCTCCGAGCAGCTCGCGCAGAACCTGAGCGCGGGCACCCTCGGTCCGAGCCTCTTCTGGGCCCGCCCCTCCCTCACCGACTACAACACGACGCTCGGGGCCGACTCGCCGCCCGGGCCGACGGACCCCGCGCTCCTCGCGCTCCTCAACGAAACGCTCGCGTACATGAAGCTCACCGGCAACTTCACCGTCAACGCCACGCTGCCGCTCTGGTGGGTCGCCCCGTCGGCGTCGTCGCTCGATCCGGACCTCGTCCCCCAGGCCGTCCTGGTGCAGGTCCCGAGGGTCGCGGCGGCGAACAACCTCACGATCGGCTTCCTCCAGGGGTTCGTGAACGAGCATATCATCCAGCCCGCGGTCCCGGACGTGGGGGTCGCGTACGTGAACGTCCTCGAGCTCGACATCGCGCTGCTCGAGTACACCGGGAACCCGGCCTGGTGAACCGTGTACCGAGCGATCCTCGTTCCCCTCCAGGAACCGACCGAGGTCGCGCCGCTCGTCCGGTTCGCGGCGAACCTCCTCGATCCGGACGGCGAGATCCGCGTCCTCCACGTGATCCCGACGACGAAGCTCCCCGAGGCGGCCCGCGAGTGGCGCTCCTCCGTGCACCTCGTGGTCCCCGCCCACGAGGCGGGCGCCGCGCTCGACGTGAAGGTCGACCCCGAGGTCCGAGCGTCGACGGACGTCCCGGGGGCGATCCTCGACAGCGCCGAGACCCACGGGGTCGACGCGATCCTCCTCACGCTCCGGGGCGACCGACGCAGCCGCAATCCGTTCGTCGGGCACACCGCCACCGGGGTGCTCCACCACGCCCACACCTCCGTGCTCGTGCTGAACCGCCTCGCCCTCGCCGCCGACCGCGTGCCGCGGATCCTCGTCCCGACGTTCCGCCGGGACCCGTCGGCGACGACGATGGCGCTCGCCGAGGAGCTCTCGGTCCGCGCGGGAGGGATCCCCGTGATCACGCTCGCGCTCGGGACCGAGGCGCGGGACGAAGGGTTCTCGCCGGAGGACGAGGAGCAGAGCTCGCGGGGGGTCCCGATCGTCCGCAAGCGCTCGTTCCTTCCGTCGTCGATCGTGGGCCGGAGGCACCGGCTCCCCGAGCTGATCCTGCAGGCGGCGGCGCGCGAACGCTACGGTCTCCTCCTGGTCGGGGAGGAGTCCGACCACCTGGCGGCGGGCCCCCTGCTCACCCGGCGGTTCCTCGAGACCCTGTTCCGGGCCGCGCCGTGCCCGGTCCTCGCGCTCCGCCACTAGCGGGGGCTGGGGTGGCGGAGCTCTGGTTCGTCGGGCTCGGGCTCGACGACGAGCGGGGCCTCTCCCGGCGTGCGCTCGACGTCCTCCGGCGGAGCGAGGTGTTCGCGGAGGAGTACACGGCCTCGGCCCCCCCCGGGACGCTGGAGCGCCTCGCGGCGGAGCTCGGTCGCCCCTTGGTCCGGCTCGACCGCGCCCGCCTCGAGTCCGAGACCCCGGTCCTCGAGGCGCTCGCCCGATCGCCGACCGTCGCCCTCCTGGTCGTCGGGGACCCGTTCGCGGCGACGACCCACGTCGCGCTCCGCCTCGCGGCCGAGCGCGCCGGGCACACGTGGCGGTACCTCCCGAACGCGAGCGTCCTCACCGCCGCCGCCGGCTTCCTCGGCCTGATGCCGTACCGGTTCGGGCGGGTCGTCTCCCTCCCCCTCCCCTCGCCGTCGTTCGCCCCGACGTCCCCGCTCGACCGGATCGCCGAGAACCGCTCGCGGTCGCTCCACACGCTCCTCCTCCTCGACCTCCGGCCCGAGGAGGGGCGGTACCTCACGGCGGGGGAGGCGCTCGGGCTCCTCCGCGAGCGCGATCCGCAGGGCACGGTGGTGGCCGAGGAGGCCCCGGTCGCGGTGGCGGCGCGGGTCGGGCGCGACGACGCCGCGGGGTTCTTCGGCCCGTTCCGATCGCTGCGCTCGGTCGAGTTCGGGCCCCCGATGCACGCGATCGTGGTCCCGGCGCCCGAGCTGCACTTCGAGGAGCGGGCGGCGCTCGAGAGGTTCCGGCGGGACTAGGTCCGGCCCGCCCCGGGGCCGGTCGGGCCGAGCGCGTCGACGAACTGGCGGATCCGGAACGGCCTCAAGAGCACCGCGTCCGGTCCCCCGGCGCCGGCCGGCGCGGGGGGCGGGCGCGACGACGGCGCGACGAGGACCGCCCGGAGGCCGGGGACCGCGGCCCGGGCGTCGGCGACGAGGGACGCGGAGCTCCCCTCGGCGAGGTTCACGTCGACCAGGAGCAGCGACGGCCGGAGCTCCTTCACGAGCTCGAGCGCCTGCGTCGCCCCTTCGGCCTCCCCCTCGACGCGGATATGATGGAGCCGGAGGAGGCCCCGGAGCAGCACGCGGATCTCCTCGTCGCCCGCGGCGACGATCGCGGATAGCTCCCGGCCCTGAGGTGCGTTCAACGTCGCGGACCGCGGCTTCCTCCAGGGCCCGGCGTCCCGGAGGGGCACGAAGGTATCGGAGGTTCCGATATTTCTGCCTACTCCTCCTTCGGCGTCGTCGGCGCGAGGGTTCCCCACTCGACGACGCCGGCGGTCCGGAGGAGCTCCCCGAGGGCGGCGTGGTACTCGGGGGCGGGGGCGTCCAGGAGGGCCCGCGCCCTCGGCGCGAGCGCCTCCCCGAACTCCTTCTCGGTCGGGGAGAACTGCCAGGCGTGGGAGGCCGCCCGCCCGAGCGCGACCAGGAACCCGTAGGCGAGCCCCCGCTCCTTCCCTTCCCTCGGGAGCGCCTGCACGATCGTCCGCTCGGCGCCCGCGTCGCCCGCGGTGCGGTGCTCCCGCGCGACGCGATCGACCCACGCGGCCTCCCGCACGAGGGCGTCGTACTGCGGGAGCGTCCCGAGGACCTCCTGCTCCTCGCTCCGCCGCTGGACCCGCTTCAGGATCTCGGCGATCCGGCCCGGCGCGCCGCGCGCCTCGTCGACGAGGCGTCGGGCCTCGGCCGGGTCGCGGACGATCGTCCTCACGATCTCCTCGGCGTGGTGGGCCCAGAGCTTTTCGAGCGCACGGCTCGCGCTCGGCTCGTCGACCTCGAAGTAGCCGTCGACGGGCGCGAGGACCGTCTCGAGGGCCCGCCGCTCGACCGCGGTCGGCTTGAGCGCCTCGAGGAACCCCGCGAGGTTCCCCCCGTAGCAGATCCCGCCCGCGACGAACGTCGGTCGGTTCGTGCGTTCGATCCTCGGCCTCACCTCGTCGGCGTAGAGGTCGAGCAGCTTCGCGTCCGAGAGCCGGCCGAGCTCGTAGCCCCGCGCGAGCGCCCGGGGGAGCTCGGGGAGGGAGGCGTGGACGCAGTCGGCCCCGCCCGAGCAGCGGACGTTGAGATGGACCGAGATCGGGAACTCGGCGCTCGGGTCGGGGACGGCGGCTCCCTCCGAGAGGCTCGAGAGCAGGTGCCGGTCGTCCTTCGCGCAGCGCCGGCACACGGCGAACGATCGCTCCGCGCCGAGCCACCCGACCTCGACGTACGGCCTCGCCTCGCCGGCGGCCAGATGGGGGCAGGCGAACCGTCGGCGGGCGGCGTCCTCGATCAGCCGGTACGGCAGCTCCGCGAGCCGCTCCGCGAGGAACTCGGGGGGCGGGCTCGGCGTGCGCCCGGTGCACCAGAGGAGCTTGCGGGTGGCGAAGAAGTGGAACCCGCGCCGCGTCCAGCTGACGTAGCCGAGAAGGAGCCGGTCGGGCTGGTCCGACTGCTGGACGGCGACCTCGGCCTCCCGGTCCGTGCGGGCGAGCGGGGCGAACGACGCCTCCCCGCCCGGGATCGGGAAGGTGGCGACGAGAGGGCTCGACGGCTCGAGGGCGTAGCGGAGGAGTCCCGCGTACGCCTTCGCGAGCGGGTCGCCCCAGCGGGCGAGCCGGTCCAGCCGCCGAGAGTCGTCCGCCGCCTCCCGGACCTGCTCGAGCTCCTCGCGGAGGCGGTCGAACCTCTCGGGCGGGCAGTCGGCGGTCCGCCGAGGAAGGAGCCCGTCGACGCTCCCGCGCAGGGCCTTGGCGCGCTGGAGGAGGTCGTGCTCCCGAACTCCCGAGGCCTTGCGGATCCGCGCCACGTCGTGCCCCTCCCCCGTCGAGCGGCGGGGGGTATATCTTCCCCCGGGCGGGTCGCGTCCGATCAGCGTCGGCAGGCGTCGAGGAACCGCTGGAACAGCTCCCGGCCCGACTGGGTATGCTCCACCTCGGGGTGAAACTGGACGCCCCAGAGGGGGCGGTCCGGAGCGGCCATCGCCTCGACGCGGCACGCCGGGGAGTGCGCGAGGACGGACCATCCCGGCGGCGGCGCGGCGACCTGGTCGCTGTGGCTCGCCCACACCTTGAGGCGGTCGGGGAGCCCGACGAACATCGGGTGGTCGGACCGGTCGACGGTGAGGTCGACCGAGCCGAACTCCGAGCCCCCGTGCTCGACGCGTCCGCCGAAGTGCCGGGCGAGGAACTGGTGCCCGACGCAAATCGCGAGCACCGGGACCGACGCCCGGTCGATCCATCCGTCGACGGCGCCGAGCGGCTCGGTCGATCCCTCGAGGCTGAGCGCCCCGCCCGACAGGACGATCCCGTCCGCGTCGAGCGCCTCGAGGGGCGTCGAGTTCGGGACGATCCGGCTCTCCGCGCCGAGGTCCCGGAGGACCCGCCACTCGCGGTGGGTCCATTGCCCGCCGTTGTCGACCACGGGGACCTTCACGGGCGCGGGCCCTCCGGGGCCCGGGGAGGTCGGGGCGGCGTCGACGGGACGGTGGCGCGCCGGATCTCCTCGACGGAGCGACCGAGCTCCTGGAGCTCGATCCGCATCCGGAGCATCTCCTCCTCGAACGGGGTGAAGCCGGCGGGCCGGAGGAGTCGGTGCGAGATGTAGATCCCCACGAAGATCGCCCCGACGATCGCGACGATCGTCGTGAAGACGAGCGAGAAGATGAACGCGATCGGGTCCCCGAGGGCGGCCTCGAGCGGGAGGGTGAACAGGTGGGTGAGCTCCGCGAGCTCGAGCGTGACGAGGCCCGCGATCACGCCGATCCAAACGGCCGTCACGGCGAGGCTCGGCCTCACGAGCAGGCCCTCGAACCGCAGTAGAGGAGGGCGATCGAGATCGGAAGGTCGCTCACGAGGACCGACGACGGGGCGCCGATCCCCGAGGTCCTCGACGAGATCGCGATCCCGAGCGACGCCCCGCCCGAGGCGTTGTACAGTCCGAAGGCGAGCAGGCCCCCGTAGTAGGCGGTGCCCCCGTTGACGTACGTCACCGAGACGTTCACGGCGACCTGCTCCCCCGGGACCTGGACCGAGAGCTCGAGGAGATCCGAGCCGTTCGTCCAGCTCCAGTCGAGCGCCGACGTGGGGTACGTCCCGGTGTAGCTGAAGTCGGTGGCGATCCCGATCGAGAGGTTCGTGTAGCGGACGGTCTCGCTGAGCGCGTGGACGTAGAAGTTCGTCGTCGTGCCCCCCGGGACCCGGTCCACGACCAGCTCTCCCTGCGTGAAGAGGCTGCCGGGCGCGGGCGCTCCCCCGCCGACGAGCACGGGCGTCACGAGCACGAGGACCGCGAGGATCACGGAGACCCCGACGAACGGCCACGGCAGCCAGCCCCGCCCCGGGGTCGCCGCCCCGGGCGGGGGACGGTCCGCGTCGACGCTCATGCCGCCCCCGCCTTCCAGCCGCGGTAGAGCTCGTGCGGCACCGCGAGGTGGTCGAGGACCTTCCCCGCGACGAAGTTCGTCACGTCCTCGACCGTCGCGGGATGCAGGTAGTAGGCGGGCGACGGGGGGAGGATGACGACCCCCTGCCGGCTGAGGGAGGCGAGGTGCTCGAGGAGCGTCGTGGGGAACGGCGTCTCGCGGGGGACGAGGACGAGCGGCCGACGCTCCTTGAGATGGACGAGGGCCGCGCGGGTGAGGAGCGTGTCGGCGAGACCGAGGGCGATCTTCGCCGCGGTGGTGTCCGAGCAGGGAACGACGACCATCCCGCGCGTCCGCCGGGAGCCGCTCGCGATCGGGGCGGTGAAGTCGGAGTCCGCGTAGCGGTGCGCCACGAGCGCGTCGAGCTCCCGGTCGCTCCGTCCGGCCTCCTCGGCCAGGACGGCCCGGGCCCCGTCCGAGACGACGAGCGAGACCGGCACGCGCGCGTCCCGGAGCGCTTCGAGGACGCGGACGGCGATCGGAGCCCCGCTCGCCCCGCTGACTCCGACGACGATCGGGGGCTGCTCCTCCACGACGGCTCTCCGCCCTTAAATCGCCGGAACGGGTAGGGCGTTAAGAGGGTTCGCGGGGCGGGTCGGACGTGGAGCACCGAGCGGCGATCGTCGGCGCGGGCCACACCCGCTTCGGGGTCCTCGACGAGGGTCCCCGGCGCCTCGTAGGGTCGGCGATCGACCTCGCGGTCGCGAGCGTGGACCGCGGCTTCGATCGCGCGGGCCTCGACGCGGCGTACCTCGCGACGATCGGCTTCGGCGGCTGGCAGATCGGGAACTCCTCGGCGATGCTCGCCGAGGAGGCCGGCGCCCCCGGGGTGCCGGCGGTCCGCGTGGAGAACGCCTGCGCCTCGGGTGGGTTCGCCCTCCACCAGGCGGTCCGCGCCGTCGCGTCGGGCTCGGCGGAGCTCGCGCTCGTCGTCGGTGTCGAGAAGATGACCGACGTCTCGAACGCCCGGCGGCGGTTCTGGCTGGGCGTCTCGGGCGATACGGCCTGGGAGCGCCAGGCCGGGCTCACGTTCGCCGGGGTCTACGGGATGATCGCCTCGCGCTACCTCGATCTCTACCGCGCCCCTCGCGAGGCGCTCGCGGAGGTCGCCGTGAAAAACCACGCGAACGGCGCCCTCAACCCGAACGCCCACTTCCGAAAGGCGGTCACCCGCGAGCAGTCGGCGGCCGCGCCGAGGGTCGCCGACCCCCTGGGCGTCCTCGACTGCTGTCCGGTGAGCGACGGGGCGGCGGCGTTGATCGTGACGTCGCCGGCCGCGGCCCGTCGGTTCACCGACACCCCGGTCTGGATCGACGGGATCGGGGCCGGGTCCGACCGGCTCGCCGTCCAGGAGCGGGAGGAGCCGAGCCGGTTCGACGCGAGCTCCCGCGCCGCCGAGGCGGCGCTCCGCGACGCCGGGTGGGAGCGGAAAGGGATCTCCTTCCTCGAGCTCCACGACTGCTTCACCATCGCCGAGCTCCTCGCGCTGGAGGACTTGGGCTTCGCCGGCCGTGGCACCGCGGCCGCTCTCACGCTCTCGGGCGCGACCCGACGCGACGGCGCCCTCCCCGTCAACCCCGACGGCGGCCTCAAGGCGAAGGGCCACCCGATCGGTGCGACCGGGGTCTCGCAGGCCCACGAGGTGTTCCTCCAGCTGCGGGGCGCGGCGGGCCCCCGGCAGATCCCCGGGGCGACGCGCGCCCTGACGCACAACGTGGGCGGCGCGGGAGCGACGGCCGCCGTCACGCTCTTCTCCGGGGGTTAGGACCGTGGGGCACGTTCTTCGGGCGGCCGCGTACCGCCCCCGCTGGACCGACGGCTCCCGCCGGGTCGTCGGACCCGACGAGGACTCCCTTACGCTCCTCGCGGCTGCGCTCGAAGCCGCGCTCGAGGGGTCCGCGGATTCCCGGCCTTGCTCGATCCGGGTCCTCGGGGCCCCGATCGCGGGCCTGGACGACGGGGCGCTCTCCGCGCTCCTAGGACGGGAGGTCACCCTGCAAGGGCCCGACGACGGCGTGCGGGGCCTGGGCGGGGCGCTCGCTTCAGCGCGGGAAGGTACGAGCCCCGAACTGGTCGCCGCGGTTCGACTCGCCGACGAAGGGGCCCTGTCGAGCCCGGGAGCTCCCCCCGACGACGCGGCGATCGCGCTCCTCGTGGACGGGCCGCGGGGGGTGGCGGAGTCTTCGTCGAGTTCTCCGGAGCTGTTCGGCGACACCTCCTCTCCGGTCGGGGACGCGTTCGCCGCGTACCGAGCGTCCCACACTCCGACGCCCTCGGGCTCGTGGGTCGGGGACTGGGCCGACGCCCCTCGCGAAGGTCTCCGCTCAAGGACCCCGGGCTCCCGGCCCCCGGATCCTCCCCCGATGCAGCGTTCGGAGGGCGCCTACGTTCCGAAACCGCGGTACCTCGAGAGCCTCCGGAGCCGATGGGGATTCCTCGCCGAGCGGTGCGCCGCCTGCGGGCGGACGACGTTCCCGGAGGGGGGCCGATGCCGGACGTGCGGCCGCACCGACCGGCTGGAGACGGTCCGGCTTCCCAAGAACGGAGGGAAGGTCGTCGCCCGCACCTGGATCGGCGCGGGGGGTCAGCCGACGGAGTTCGATCCCCAGGTCGAGGGGGCGGGGGCGTACGGCGTGGTCTTGGTCGACCTCCTGCCCGGGATCCGCGCGACGCTCATGGTCGCCGACGCGGGCGCGGAGGAGATCGCGATCGGGCGGACGGTCTCGACCCGCCTCCGACGCCTCTACGCGATCGACGGGGAGTGGCGCTACGGCCGGAAGGCCACCCCGGAGCCGACTCGCACACCGCGCTAGGGAAGGGCTTCGCGGGCGGTCTCTCGGAGAAGCTCGGCACCGCTAAGTAGCCTCCCGCTCCCTGACGGCGACGGCCCCGGGATGGTCGGCAAACCTCGCACCTCAGCCCGCGTGGGGAAGGGCGGCCGGCAGGCGACCTCGCTCCCCCCCGTGCCCCGGTTTTCGGTGGCGTACATGGACCGCTCGGTCGACCCCGCGCGGGACTTCTACGACTTCGCCACCGGAGGGTGGAGGCGGGCGAACCCGATCCCCGCCGACAAGGTCGACTGGAACGCGTTCTGGGAGCTCCGGGAGCGCAACGCGCTGCTGCTGCGTTCGGTGGCCGAGCGCGCGAGGGAGGGGCCCGGGCGCCGGACCCCTCGACGGGTCGTGGCGGACCTGTACGCGGCCGCCGTGGCGATGGGCCCCCGGAACCGGCGCGGCTTCGGGCCGATCCGGAAGGACGCGGGCCGGATCGCGCGGCTTCGCTCGACCGGGGAGCTGTTCCGACTTCTGGCGGAGCTCCACACGGACGGGGTCTCGGGCCTGTTCGAGGCCCTCTCCTCCCCGGACCGAAAGAAGAGCGACCGCTACGCCTTCTACCTCTGGCAGGGGGGCCTCGCGCTCCCCGACCGCGACTACTACCTCCTCCCGACGTTCGAGAAGGTGCGGGAGGAGTACCGGGCGCACATCGCTCGCCTGGAGAAGCTCTCGGGGGCCACGCCCGCCTCGGCCCGGCACCGGGCCGCGGTCGTCCTCGACCTCGAGACGGAGCTCGCCCGGGCGAGCCGGTCCCGGGCGGAGGAGCGGGACGTCCTCGCGAACTACCACCGCTACGAGCGTCGCGAGCTCTACGAGAAGTTCCCCCACCTTCCCTGGAAGGAGTACCTCGGGTCCCTCGGTCTCGCCGCCGTCGACTACGTCGTCGTCGGCCAGCCCGAGTTCTTCGAAGGGCTCGCGTCGCTCCTCCGCTCGAGGCCGCTCGACGAGTGGAAGACGTACCTCACCTGGCACCTCCTCCACACCGCCGCCCCCGAGCTGCACGACGCGGCCGTCGACGAGAACTTCGTCTTCTTCCGCCGGGCCCTCCAGGGACAGAAGGAGCCCGAGCCGGCCTGGCGCCTCGCCGTCCGCACCGTCGACGTGCACGCCGGGGAGGCGCTCGGCGAGCTGTTCGTTGCCGAGCACTTCTCCCCGGCGAGCCGGGCGCGGGTGGCGGAGCTGATCTCCGACCTCCGCGGCGTGTTCACCGATCGGCTCCGGACCCTCGGGTGGATGACGGAGGCGACCCGACGCAAGGCGCTCGCGAAGTTCGCCCGGTTCGAGGCGAGGATCGGCCACCCCGATCGGTACCGCGAGTACTCGGCGCTCACGACCTCCCCGCGCGACCACTTCGGCAACGTTCGCAGAGCCCGCGCGTTCGAGTCGCGGCGCCGACTGGATCGGGTCGGAGCCCCGGTCGACCGCGCGGAGTGGGAGATGACGCCGCCGACCGTCAACGCCTACTTCAATCCCTCCCAGAACGAGATCTTCTTCCCGGCCGGGATCCTCCAGCCGCCGTTCTTCGACCCGGACGCCGACGAGGCGGTCAACTACGGCGGGATCGGCTGCGTCATCGGCCACGAGATCACCCACGGCTACGACGACCAAGGTCGGCGGTTCGACGAGGACGGGAACCTCAAGGACTGGTGGACGCCGACCGACGAGAAGGAGTTCCTCGCCCGCGCGAAAGGGATCGTCGCGCAGTACTCGGCCGCCGAACCCCTGCCGGGCTCGCACATCAACGGGGAGCTCACGCTCGGGGAGAACATCGCGGACTTCGGGGGCGTGAGCCTCGCGTTCGATGCGCTCCAGCGCCGCCTCGCCCGGGAGCCTTCGCTCCGGCGGACGATCGACGGGCTCTCGCCGGAGCAGCGGTTCTTCCTCTCCTACGGCCAGATCTGGCGCCAGAACTGCCGCGAGGAGGAGCTCCGCCGGCGGCTCACCGTCGATCCGCACTCCCCGGGACGGTTCCGTGTCGAGATCCCGCTGCGCAACCTCCCGAGCTTCCGCGAGGCGTTCTCGATCCCGGGCGGGCCGGCCGCGCCGGGGTCCGGGCGCGGAGCCCCGGTCGCGATCTGGTAGATGGCGGCCCCCGTTCGGGCCCCGTTCCGCGGATCGTGAAGGACTAGGCGAATCCGGGCGGCTCGTTGCCGGACTTGCGGGCCTCGCCGCGCCCGTACGGCTCCGCGGCGATCCCGAGGTGCGTCGCGATCATCCGGAACGTCGCGACGAGCTGGTTGATCGCCTGGGCCATCTCCTGCTGCTCCGCCCGGAGCGCCCGAAGCTCGTCCCGAAGCGCCCGGAGCTCGGCGTCACCGCCTCCCTTCGCCGTCTCGTGAGATGCCATCGATGCCTCGGTCGCGGGCCATCCGACGGGCCTAGATTACCTCGCGAGCGCGACGCGGGGATGCCACGACGGGCCGCGGCCACGGCCGGCAACCGATATATGGGAGTCGTTTTTCCGATATCGGAAATCCGATGTCGACCTGGGGAACTCCGTGGATGTCGCACCGCCGGCGGGGCCTCCGTCCCGCCGTCTGCCACTTGCTCGCCTCCGGTCCGAAGACCGGGGCCGAGATCATCGATTCGATGGAGCGCATCAGCCGAGGCTGGTGGAGGCCGTCGCCGGGGTCGGTGTACCCGCTGCTCGAGGAGATGGCCGCCGAAGGCGTCCTCCGCCGTCACGAGGACGGGCGCTACGAGCTCACCGC
>JASIEC010000137.1 GCA_030046135.1 Thermoplasmata archaeon
CGTCGATGGTTCCTCCTCGTGGTCATCGGGATCGTGCTCTACGCCGTGCTCGACGTGGTCGCCCAACTCCTTCCTCCTCACTACAGCCCGATCTCGCAGGCGGAGAGCGATCTCGCGGTCGGGCCCTACGGATTCGTGATGACCCTCAACTTCGTGATCCGGGGGCTGCTCTCGCTCCTGTTCCTGTACGCGCTCTCACGCACCCTCGCCTCGGAGGGTGGGACGTGGCGGAACCACACCGCCGGGTTCGCGCTGCTCGGGATCTGGGGCGTCGGCGCCCTGCTCCTCGCCATCTTTCCCACGGACGTGCCCCCGACGCCGGTCTCCTGGCACGGCGCGATCCATCTTGTCGTCGCCCTGATCGCGTTCGTGGGGGGAGCGTTCGGGGTGTACCTCCTCGCCCGAGGATTCGACCGGAGCCCGCAGCTCCGCCCCGCCCGGGGATGGGCCGGAGCTCTCGGAGCGCTCTCCCTCGTGCTCCTCGTGGTGGACCTCGCGGGCTCGGTCGTCCACCGACTCTCCCGGATCGGCGGGCTCACCGAGCGGCTGTTCCTCGGCTCCGTGCTCCTGTGGCTCCTCCTTGTCTCCCTGTATCTCCTCCGGACGATCCCAGCATCGGCCCCGGCCTCGGCGGAGCCGGTCCGCCCGTCGCAGACCTAGCTCGGCCCCCGCCGTTCGGCGGGCGCCTCCGGGCTCGAGGAGGATCAGCCCCGTCAGCTCGGGAGTCCCGGGGACGACCGTGGTTCGCGCGCGACGACGTGGCGGTACGCGTCCCAGTACGCCGCCGCGAACAGGGCGTAGGCGACGAACAGCGGCGAGAGGACGAAGGCGATCGGGGCGAACCCCACGACGAGGCCGACCGGGTTGGAGACGAACTCCCCGAGGAGGCTCCGGATCCGCTCCCCGACCACCGCGCCGGCGAGGACGGCGACCCCGAGAGACCAGGCGAACCCCGCCCACGCGAGGACCCGACCCCGGGGTCCGACGAGCGCCAGGACCGCCATCACGAGGCTGAGGAAGAAGTTCCCGAGCGCGAGGGCCACGAGGCCCCCCACGACCGCGACCGCCCAGAGCGGCGGCGTTGCGCCTCCCGGGGCCCCGGTCACGTCGGCGACCACCCCCACGCCGATCCCCGCCGTCACGAAGATCCCCACGGCGGCCGCGAGGAGCCGGCGCCCGTGCCGGACGCGCGATCGGTGGAGCTCGGTCCACTCGTGGCGCCCTCGGTAGATGAGGTAGAAGCCGACGCCGGTGGTCACGAGGCCGACGTAGTAGAACCCGATCCAGGCCGCATGCAGGTAGCCCGCGGAGAAGAACTGGTAACCCTCCGTGGCGCCCTCGACGACGAACCCCACGACGAACGTAGCGAGGGCCCAGCGCAGCGCGAGGGTCATCGAAGCCTCTCGGACGGGCGACGGGCTGCCGCCGGTCAGGAGTAGGCCGGGCAGCCGATAACCTCGGGGGACCGCGCGCTCCGGCCCGCCACCCTGGGCGGGCCCCGCCTACTCGGAGAGCTTCTGGTCGGTTTCGCGGAGGCGCCGGGCGCACTCCTTGAGCATCGCCGGGTACACCCCCGAGTGGGTGTCGGCGAAGGCGACGAACTCCCAGCGCGAGAGGACCCCGAGGACGCTCGGCTGCGTCGCGACGACGTCGGCCGACCGCGGCCCGCCGTCGAGGAGGGACATCTCCCCGAAGAACTGGCCCGGGGTGAGGGTGGCGAGCCGGCGCGAGCCCTTGCGGACCTCCGCCTCGCCCGAGAGCACGATGTAGAACCCGACGCCCCCCTCGCCGTGCTTGACGATCGTTCGCCCGGCTTCGGCGTTCTGGATCTGGAGCTCCTTCGCGAGGGAGCGAAGGTGGCGGTCCGGCAGCTCGGAGAAGATCGGCACCCCTCCCAGCATCTCGGCGACCGACGCTACGGGGAAGTTCGCGATCCCGGGCACGGGCCGCCGCATCGCTCCCGGGGCTTAAGACCCTACGCCGGCCCGGAGCGCCCGTTCGCGGGTGCCGGAGCGTCGCGGCCCGTCAGGCGCCGACGATCGTCGCCTCGACGATCCGGACGGGAGTGCGGGGCCGGTCGTTCGCGTCGCGGGGCACGGCCCCGATCTTCTCGACGACGTCCTGGCCGCCGCGGACCTGGCCGAAGATCGCGTGCTTTCCGTCGAGCCAGGGCGTCGCCGCGAGCGTGATGAAGAACTGGCTCCCCCCGGTGTTCGGGCCCGCGTTCGCTATCGAGAGCACGCCGGCGCGGTCGTGTCGGAGGCCCGCGCCGAACTCGTCCGGGATCGAGAACCCGGGCCCGCCCGTTCCGTCGCCGACCGGGCAGCCGGTCTGCACCATGAACCCCGGGATCACGCGGTGGAACGTGAGACCGTTGTAGAACCCCTTCTTGACGAGCGTGGCGAAGTTCCCGGCCGTCTTGGGGGCGCGGTCGCGGTACAGCTCGAGCCGCACGTCGCCGAGGGTGGTCCGGAGCGTCGCGCTGGGATTCGCCATGGTTCGCGAACGGTCCGGGCGTTATAGGAACGACGCCGCCCCCCCC
>JASIEC010000138.1 GCA_030046135.1 Thermoplasmata archaeon
GGGCTCAACGCGGAGTACGTCGGCCGCATGCTCCGGCGCAACGCCGAGCGGGCGCAGTTCATCGTGATCTCCCTGCGCAAGGTGACGCTCAAGTTCTCCCACCAGCTCTACGGCGTCACGATGCGCGGGGACGGCTGCTCCCGCGTGGTCGGCCTCAAGCTCGAGGAGATCCAGGACGTCGAGAGCCGGGACAACGCCGCCGCCCCCGAGGGCGCCCGTCCCCTGGAGGCCCAGTGACGGACGCCGCGGGCGCGGTGACCGTCGAGAGCCCCACCGGGGGGGTTCCGCGCGACGCCGCCGAGAAGGTCCTGCGCTACCTCGTCTTCCACCGCTCGCTGCTCGGGGAGGCGGACGACGGCTCCGCGCTGCTCGAGCGGTACCTCGGGCTGGTCGAGAACCTCAAGGAAGGGGTCCACATCGTGATCCCCGATCCGTACCAGAAGGCGACGGCGCTCCTCTTCGAGCTCGTGATGGACCAGGAGTTCGACCCCTGGGAGATCGATCTCGGCCGGTTCACCCAGGCGTACCTCGAGAGGGTCCACGACGACGGCCAGGTGAACTTCGCGATCGCCGGCCGCCTCCTCTACATGGCCTGGAGCATCCTCTACCTCCAGTCGGAGGAGATCCTCCGGCATCGCGAGGCGGAAACCCCCGTCCCCCCGGACGGCGCGGGCTCCGAAGCGGACGCCGTCACGGACGACGGGTACCTCCCTCTCCTCGACACTCCGGAGGCCGTCGACGTCACGACCGCCGTCCTCGGCTCCGCCGAGCCGCCCGCCCTCCTCGAGATGGTCCGCCACCCCGAGACCCGACCGGTCTCGCTGCTCGAGCTTGTGAAGGCGTTCGGGGAGGCGGAGGCCGACGCCCGGCGGGCCCTCCGGGTCCAGGAGCTTCGCGAGCGGCTGCGCGACGAGCAGCGAGCCCCGCCCGAGGTGCTCGTCCACGGCGAGATCCCCGAGCGCGACCTCGCCGACGCGTGGGAGGCGGCCCGCTCCCGGCCCGTCGGGGTCCCGTTCCCGCTCCTCGACCTGTGGAACCCGCTATCGGGGCGGGACCGGCTCGTCGAGCTGTTCCTCGCCGTCCTCTTCCTTGCGCGCGAGAGCTCGATCGAGCTTCGCCAGGAGGCGCTCGGCGACTCCCCGATCCTGATCGTCCGGAGCGCGGAAGCGCGGCCGGTCGCGCCGGAGGCCTAGGCCGATGCCGTCGAAGCTCGACGAGCTCGTCCTCGAGGTCGAGGCCGTGCTCTTCGCGGCCGGCAAGCCCCTGTCCGTGAAGGAGCTCGCGGAGTCGCTCGGGGCCGACGATCCGCGGGCGGTCCAGAAGGCCGTGAGGACGCTCGAGGAGACGTACCGCAACCGTCAGTCGTCGCTCGAGGTCCGTCGCGTGGGGGACCGCTACGCCCTCCAGCTCCAGGAGAAGTACATCCCGTCCGTCCACGCGGTCACCCCGGTGGAGCTCGCGCCCCGGACCGTGAAGGCCCTCACCCTGGTCGCCTACCACCAGCCGGTCCTCCAGAGCGTCCTCGTCCGGATGATGGGCGACGCGGCGTACGAGGAGGTCGCCCACCTCCGCGGGCTCGGCCTCGTCCGAGCGGAGCCGAAGGGGGCGACCCTCGAGCTCTCCACGACCCGGCGCTTCGCGGAGTACTTCGGCCTCCCGTCCGGGCGGACCGACGAGATCCGTCGGTTCCTCGAGCAGAAGCTCGGGGTGCCGCCGCCGTCCGCCCCCGAGGTCCCGCCGGGCCCGTCCGGGGCACCTCCCCCTCCCCTCGATCCCGATCCGGCCCCTGAGGCTGGGCCGAGCGGACCCGCGCCGGGCTCGGACGAGCCGCTCCCGCCGATCCCCGCCGGCGCGACCTAGCCCGCCGCGCGCGGAGCCGTTCGGCGGCAACCGTTTTCTCTCGAGCCCGCTGCTCGTCGCTCGATGGTCCCCGGGCCGCCGGCCCCGGCGAAGTGCGTCTTCTGCGAGATCGCCGAGCACCGATCGCCCGCCTACCTCGTCTACGAGGACCGGGAGACCCTCGCCTTCCTCGACCTCTTCCCGTTCACCCGCGGACACCTCCTCGTCATCCCACGGCGGCACGGCGCCCGGCTCACCGATCTCCCGTTCGAGGAGCAGACAACCCTCGTGCGGACGCTCGATGAGATGTGCCGCCGTGCGGAGCGGCTCACCCCCGACTACAACGTCGCGCTGAACGCCGGGGCGCGGGCCGGGCAGATCGTCTTCCACGTCCACTTCCACGTCATCCCGCGCTACGGCGACCCGAACCCGTTCCTCTCGGCGTCCCGCGCGCGGCTCGAGGACCGCGATGCGCGCGAGCTCGTCGCGGCGCTCTCCCGGCCCTAGGTCCGATGCCGCCCACCCCGCGCCCTCCGGCGGTCGCGGGTCAGTTTTACGAGGCGGACGGCGCCCGGCTGGCTCGCCAGGTGGAGGGGTGCTTCCTCGATCCGCGCGGCCCGGGGGAGCTGCCGGCCCGGCACCGCTCTCCGGCTCGAACGCTCGAGGCGGGGATCGTTCCCCACGCGGGACTCGAGTACTCCGGGCCCGTGGCGGCTCACCTCTACGCCCGCGTCGCCCGCGAACGGGCGCCCGCGAGCGTGCTCGTGCTCGGCGTCGATCACCACGGCCTCAGCCGAGGGGCGTCGCTCTCGGCCCGCCCCTGGCTCACGCCGCTCGGGCCGGTTCCGGTGGACCTCGATCTCGTGCGGGCCCTGGACCGACCGCCGATCGAGATCGACGAAGAGGCCCACGCGCAGGAGCACTCGATCGAAGTCCAGCTTCCGTTCCTCGACTATGTCGTGCCCCACCCTCGTTTCGTCGCGCTCGAGGTGCGGTTCGGCCCCCTCGAGTTCCTTGAGAAGGTCGCCGCGGTCGTCCGGGCGGCGATCGAAGGACGCGACGTCCTCGTCCTCGCGTCGACGGACCTTTCGCACTACGTGAGCCCGTCGACGGCCGACCGCCTCGACCACCTCGCGCTCGACGCGATCCTCGCGCGCGACGCCCGTCGGCTCTACGAGACGGTCGACGAGCACGACATCTCGATGTGCGGGATCGCCCCGACGACCGTCCTGCTCGCCGCGACTCGGGGACGGGCGCTCGACGCGTCGCTCCTTCGGTGGGGCCACTCGGGGGAGGCCCGGCCGATGCGGGAGGTCGTCGGGTACGCCGCCGTGGCCCTCGAGACGGCGGGCGCAAATTCGCCGGCCGTTAAATAGCGGGGGCGGCTCCGCGCCGCCGGCCCGATGATCCTCTCCGACACGCGCATCCGCGAGGAGCGCCAGGCCGGCAGGATCGTCATCCGTCCGTTCCGGCCGGAGTGCCTCGGGACGAACTCCTACGATGTCCATCTCGGTCCCACGCTCGCTGTCTACCGGACCGCGGGGCTCGACGCGCGTCGGCCGAACCCGGTCCGAGAGTTCCGGATCCCTCCCGAGGGGTTCGTCCTCGTTCCGGGCCAACTGTATCTCGGGGTGACGGAGGAGTACACCGAGACCCACGGGTTCGTCCCGTTCCTCGAAGGGAAGTCGAGCGTCGGGCGCCTCGGGCTCGACATCCACTCGACCGCGGGGAAGGGGGACGAGGGGTTCTGCAACTACTGGACGCTCGAGATGAGCGTGAAGCTCCCCGTCCGCATCTACGCGGGGATGCCGGTCGGCCAGCTGATCTACTTCGAGATCTCGGGCCGGGTCGATCGGAGCTACGGAACGAAGCGCTCGGCCAAGTACCGACGCGTCTCCTCGCACCCGACCCCGTCCCGGATGTACCTCAACTTCCGCGGGCGCTCGAGCCCGCGGACGCGCTCGCGCCGACGCTGATCGCC
>JASIEC010000139.1 GCA_030046135.1 Thermoplasmata archaeon
CGAGTTGCCCCCCACCCCGACGGTGATCGCCCCGAGCTCCGACTCTTCGAGCAGCGGCGTCCCTCGAAGCGCCGGATCGAGCCCCACCTCAAGGAACGAGGGCCGGTCCCGGCCAGCCCCGGCGCTCCGGTACCCGGCCCGAAGCCCGGAGGCTCCGCTGGAGTAGGCGATCGCGCGGAGGCGACCGCCCTCGAACCGCCAGCGCCCGCCCCGGACCGGGGCCCGTCCGTGGGCCGAGGCCCGGTTGGCGACCAGCGTCCCTTCCGCGACGGACTCGTCAACGGCCGTGAACACGTTCGCGTCTGGAACGCTCGCGAGCATGCCGAACCGACCGCGTCGGGTGGCGGGCGTGACCTCCCCGAGACCCACGAACGCCGGGCGCTGGCGGAGCCCGAGGGTGAGATCGGTGCCGTTCGCGTGCGTGAGGCGTACCGAGCGGCCCCTCGACAGCGCTCGACGAACGCGCTCCGCGGCGGGCCGGAGGGTCGCCGGGTCGCGGGTGGACGCATCGAGCATCTGGGAGCGCCATCGGGTGAGAGGGACGCCCCAGAGCGAGGCATTCCGCTCCGTGACCCAGGCGATCCCCATTCTCGCACCTCGGAGCCCGGCCTTCCGAGCCTCGTCGTACCAGCGCGAGTTGAAGGACGTGAGCTGCTCCCGCACCCTCTCGCTCAGGCGGGCCCGGCGCTCGATCTCGGTCGGCCCCCAGAAGTAGATGTACACGTCGGTCTCGCCGAGGCCCGCCCACTCGTGCTCGCCGGGGGCTCCGATTAGAGAGGCGCGGCCTTCCCGGACCGCGGCCCAGTACGAGGCCTCGTCCTCGAAGTGGACGAGCGGGTTGGCCCCGATCCGCCGGGCCTCCCGGACGAACCCCGCTGCCCACGGCAGCGTCGAGCTGAACGCCTCGATCGTGACGTTCTCCCGGGGCTTGACGCCGAGCCTCTGGCGGAGGGTGACTCGCGCGAGCCAATCGGCCGCCTCGAGGGTCATGGTGTCGCGAAGGGGAGGGCCCTCATGGAGGTTCCCCTCCGTTCCGAGACGGGCCCGCGGGGAGCCCGGGGATCCGGAACCGGGCCGACTTGGCGAGCGTGATGGACTCTGGGTACCCTGCGTCCGCATGGCGGGCCACCCCGAGACCGGGATCGTTGTGGAGCACTCGGGAGAGCCGACGCTCCGCCTGCTCGGTCCCGTCGGCGACCACGACCAGGCCGGCGTGGAGGGAGTTGCCGATCCCGACGCCCCCCCCGTGATGGACGGCGACCCACGTCGCGCCGCTCGCGACGTTCAGGAGGGCGTTCAGGATCGGCCAATCGGCGATCGCATCCGAGCCGTCCCGCATCCCCTCGGTCTCCCGGAATGGACTGGCGACGCTCCCCGAGTCGTGATGGTCCCGGCCGATCGCGACAGGGGCGCTCACGTCCCCCGAGCGCACGAGGCCGTTCACGAGACGGCCGAACCGTTCTCGCTCTCCGTACCCCAGATAGGCGATCCGGGCCGGGAGTCCCTGGAAGTGCACGCGCTCGCCCGCGAGACGGACCCAGCGGCAGAGGCCCTCGTTCTCGGAGAACTCCTCGAGGAGCTGACGGTCGATCCGACGGATGTCCTCGGGGTCGCCGCTCAGCGCGACCCACCGGAACGGGCCGCTCCCGACCGCAAAGAGAGGTCGGATGTACTTCGGGACGTACCCCGGGATCTCGAACGCGTTCGCTACGCCGGCCTCCCGGGCCTGGGTTCGGAAGTTGTTGCCGTAGTCGAACGATTTCGACCCCTTTCGTCCGAGCTCGAGGATCGCACGCGCCTCGTCGGCCAGGGACTCCCGGACACGAGCGAGGTAGCCCCGCGGGTCCTTTACCCGGAGCTCGGCCGCCTGCTGGACGGTCACGCCCCGGGGGATGTACCCGACCGCGAGATCGTGGGCCGCGGTCTGGTCGCTGACGACGTCCGGAACGAGGCCCCGCCGTACGACCTCGGGGTACACGTCGGCCGCGTTCGCGCGAAGGCCCACCGACAGGGCGCGACGGGCGGCCACGGCCGATCGTATCCTGCCGAGCGCGTCGTCGAGATCATGGGCCTCCTCGTTGAGGTAGCCCAGCCTGAGGCGGCGGGCGATCGCCCGGGGATCCACGTCCACAAACAGGCCCGCACCGCCCAGCATCGTCACCGCGAGGGGCTGGGCCCCTCCCATCTCCCCGAGCCCCGAGGAGAGCATCCATCGCCCCGCAAGGTCGGCCGCGCCGAACTCGAGGCGGGCGAGGGAAGCGAGCGTCTCGTACGTGCCCTGGAGGATCCCCTGCGACCCGATGTAGATCCAGCTGCCGGCCGTCATCTGACCGTACATCGTAAGTCCTCGCGCCTCGAGGTCCCAGAAGATCTCGTCCGTCGCCCACCGCGGGACCACGAGGGCATTGGCGATCAGCACCCGTGGCGCGTCGGGGTGGGTCGGGAAGACACCCACGGGCTTGCCGGACTGGATCAGCAGCGTCTCGGCGTCGCCGAGCGAGCGGAGCGTTTCGACGATCCGGTCGAACGACTCCCAATCTCGAGCCGCCTTTCCTCGCCCCCCGTAGACGACCAACGAGCTCGGATCTCGGGCGACCTCGGGGTCGAGGTTGTTCATCAAGAGGCGGAGAGCGGCCTCGGAGCTCCACGATCGGCAGGAGATCGTCCTTCCCCGGGGTGACTGGATCGTTCGATGGGCCGTGAGAGTCCGGGTCATTCGAGGCCTTCGGCCCTAGCCCCCGGCGCGGATTAGCGCGACGGGGAGGGGGCCCAGGATCGTTCGGCCGGACGATGGTCCCACCGGACAGCGGTCCCCTCCAGCGAAGAAGCGACACCGGACCCGCTCGAGCGGCGGGATCGAGGACGTGGCGTGGGCCGGGTACGGAGGATTAGGTGGGCCGCGGCTCCTGGAGCGCCTGCTCAGGCGGAAGGACCGCCGGCTCCCCGTACCCGGCCGGTAGCTTGACGAGAGAGAGCCGCCGCGCGACCGCGCGACGGCGCGGTGCGGACGAGGTCGTTGCGCCACCATCGCCCGCCCCGGCTCTCTTCTCTACCGGGACGGCGATCCAGGCAGAGGCCGCCACACTCCGGCCGCCCGGCAGGGGAAAGACGACGGGGTAGATCCCGATCGCGGGGGAGTCGTCGTCGGATCGAGTTTCGCGAACCTCCGGGGCGAACATTCTCCGAATCCCTCCGTGCCTCGGGACAGGAGTCTGGGACTACTTAACCGATGCCGACTTTAGTACTCTAATGACGACAACAAAGGGCCGTTTAGTACTCTAATTGTAGCATCTCTCGGTCTGCGAGGCGACTCGGGATCGGGAATCCACCGGTCGGGGGAGGGGGGCTCGGATTGCCCGAGAGTTCGCCATCGCGGACCTGGGGGCCCGGTGCCCCACACCCGAACCCTCAGGCGGCAGTGCGACTAGGCGGAGGTGAGGTGGCCCCTCTCGACGATTGGCTGTCCGTCGATCTCGAGGTTGCCCCCGACCAGATCGAGGTAGGCCTGGAGGTGGGGAGTGCGGCTTCTGCCTCCGAGGTGCGAGTTTCGCCCGATCTCGAATGTCAACGTTCCTCGGGCTTGGTCGAACAGCAAGGGGATGGTCGAAATGCGCGGGTTCAGGCCGACCGAGAGCTGGCCCGCGCGGACCGAAGGACGCCCGAGTCGGTCGAGCTCCGAGCGGAGTCGGGCACCGCCTCCGGAGCAATCGAACCTCTCGAGGGCTCCGTCGCGGAACGTCCACCGGCCCGGGCCCAACGGGGTTTCCTGTTCGTGGGTGAACAGGACTCCCGTCGCGTTGGTGACGAGGGTACCCTCGCCGCGGAGTTCGTCGACGGTGACGCTCGCCACGCCCGCGGGCATCACCATCATCACGTTCCCCGCCTTCACATCCTCGTCGTCCATAACCCCGTCGTCGACCTTGGGACGACGATGGGCGAGCCGGAGGGTGAGCCGGGTTCCGTTGGGGTGCGTGACGACGGCCTCCCGCCCTCGCTGGAGGTGCTTCGCGATCCGCGATCCGTCGCGCTGCATGTCTCGCGGATCGACCAGGGCGGCCTCTACGAGCTCCCTCCGCCAGGTCTTGAGATCGACGTGGTATCGCTGAGCCCAGAGTTCGCTCGTCCGGCCCAGGTCCCACCGGACGGTTCGAACACCGTACTTTTGGATCACCCGCATCAGTTCGTGGTTGTTCGACTGGGTACGTCGGACGAACGCCGGGGGTAGGGCCTCCTCGCGCCGCGCGTCGGAGGGTCCGTACAGGTCGATGTAGGCGTCCGAAGCCTTGAGCGCGGCCCACTCGTGGTTTCCGATCCGTCCGAGCTGCGCCGTCGGCGCGCCCGAGAGACTCCGCCAGTAGGCGGCCTCGTCCTTGTACGAGATCAGCGGCCGAGCTCCGAGCACGCGCGCCTCGAGGTCGAGGCTGACGGCCCAAGGAAGGGTCGCATCCCAGGTTTCGATGAGAACGCTCTCCCCCCGCGCAATCCGGAGAGTGTTGCCCAGGAGGTTGTGCGCGAACGCGCGGCGGGTGGCCTCCGGATAGCTCGGCAGCATGCGAGCGTACACCAGACCGTGGCCTATATAAGGTGAGGTTAGTTTAGAGTACTAAACAGGGGCTCGAGCGACAGCTCGACTTCGCACAGATGCGACTCCACAAGGTTGTCAACCGGGAATACGAGGGGACGACCTACTATCGATGGACCGTGTCCATTTCTCCCAAGCGGGTCCGCGAGCTCGGATGGACCGAGGGCCAGGAGCTCGAGGCGGCGGTCCGCGGATCCTCGCTCTGGATCCAACCCGCCCCTCGAACCCTGCCGGGCCGGCGGGAGCGACCGGCGGACGCTCTCGCGGAAGAGGTCCGAAGAAAGACCCTCCAGCGGCGCTCCTGGGAATAGGGGATCTGGTCGGCGAGCCCGTCCCGTCAAGTGTGCCAAGTGCGCCCGCACAGCGGCTGCGAGCCCAATCCGAGCCCAGGGCGTGCGAGCTCGCCCTCCGATCCGGGCGAGCCGGGAACAGCGGGATGGGGGGCCGGGGAGCGAGCTGTGGACCCAGCCGCCGCTTGAGGACGGAGGGGAAGCCGTACTGGCCCACCGGCGTGACCTGCCTTCGTCCGCCGCCACGACACAGCGGGCTGGCCGTCGTCAGTGGTCCGGGGCTCACTGGCCACCCCGTGGACTCCCTGTTCTGGTCCTCCACGGGCGAGGAGCCAGGCCGTTCCCGCGCGCGTAAATCGGGGGCCGGCCGTCGCCGAGAGGGGAGCCCGGGGGGATGTGACCTTTCAGACGAGGTCGCCCCGCTCGGGGTCGCGCCTCTCGATGCGGGGCCGAAGGTCCCGACCCGGTTTTTACTATTGGCTAACGGTTCGGAGGCCCCGATGCGCTCCACGCGGCGCAGCGATACATGCCGACACTTCGGCGATCC
>JASIEC010000140.1 GCA_030046135.1 Thermoplasmata archaeon
GACTTCATCTGGGTCTTCTCGAACACGAGCCAGCTCCAGAACGGCTCGACCTCGGGGGCGTGGGGGGGCATCCCCGGGAGCCCCCCCGAGGCCGGGAACGACTCCCGCGAGGTCCAGGCCGTCGTCTGGGTCAACGTCACCCCGACCTCGAGCCTCGGCTCGGCCGCTGCCCAGCTCCAGGACCTCTTCGAGGGGCTCATGCTGAATCTTTCGGAGAGCCTCTCGAGCAACGCCACGCTTAGCGTGCCCAACTCGACCGGGTCGTCGACCCCCCCGCAAGGGACCCTGACCGATGCTTCGGCCAACTGGACCGTGGCCAACGACATCGTCGGAGGGATCACCTCCGAACTCCCGACCCTCGGACTCCCCACGGTCGTGATGGCAACCCTCGCCAACGCGACGATCGCGAGCAACGGGTCGTACGGACCGCCTCGATACAACGCCACCCAAGCGAGCCCCTCGGGGTGGCAGCTGTGGAACACGATCACGGGGGTGGCGACGTGGGTCGTCGACGGCATCACGTACGTCGCCTCGGCGCTCTGGAGCGTGTCGGCCGGGGCGCAGGCATACCTCGGAGGCGCCTTGAAGGGGGCGTTGGCGAGCGCGACTCACGGCCTAGAGAGGTTCGGCAGCCAGACCGGGGCCGCTCTCAAGGGGGTGGAGGGAGTGATGGAGTGGGCGTTGGAGCAGGCTGCGAGCGTCATCGTGCAGCGCATCCTCAAGCCGGCCTTCCAGCCGCTCATCAATCTAGATATCGACTACACGGAGGCCGAGGCAAGCGCTCTCGTCACCCTCGACTCGACGGCGTTTTGGTCCGGGTGGGGAGGTTCGCTTTTCATCCTTGCAATCGGTCTCGCGGCGGCAGTGACTATCGCCCTGGCCATAATACAAAATCTCTTCCCGGGCGCTGCCTTGATCGCCCTGCTCATCGCAGGACTCGTAGTGTCAGGGAGCCAGATAGTTGCGAACAACCATCGTTCGGATTTCATCGGGCTGAACCCCCTGAGTGCACCAATCGTGACTCAGCTTCGGAGTATTCTACTTCCGGCTTCTGGGAGCGAGTTGGATACAGACCTGAGCGATTTGTCAGCCTTGCTGGGGGCCATTACGACCACGTGGGCCGTTGAGGGTGTTGAGACCGCCGCGACTCCGCCCCCGATTCCGCTTCGGACCGACGCCTGGGGAAGTGCGTTAGGGATAATGGCCCTACTCACCGCGAGCGCGGCTCAAACTCTTGAATCCGTGGGCGCGGCGGTGGTCTCGTTGGTGTTCGACGTTGCGAGCCTGATTGTAGATAGTGTCGCGCTGCTCTCTCCGACGGCGGACTATCTACAAGATGGAGTGACCCTCCTTCTTGACGCGGCGGCGGCGGGCCTTGATGCGAGGGTCGCTCTGGACCCTGGGGCTTGGTGAGGCTCCCATGAGATGCGATCTTACGGGAGCGGAAACACGGGAAGGGGTCCGAACATGGCAGAGGCTGCGATGGGTGGGAGTGAGTCTGATCGTCGTGTTTGGCGCCGTAGGCGTTTGGGGGGTCGATCGATACTATATCGTTCCACTACCGTTGGCTAACCTCGCCGTGGGCCTCACTCCGGCTATCGCGTTCGTGGGGTTCGGTAGTTTTCTACTCCTGACGTTCCGCGGGGCCGCGCTGTCCTTGGATATTGGCGAGAACGGGTTCGCCTTCGAATACCCTGGCGGTCGCGAGTGGCGAGGTGCTTGGGGAGATTCGGCTCTATGCCTCCGCCTCGGTCGAGTAGCCCCTAGCGACGGGAGCCCACCGCGAATTCTTTTGGTTGGTCGGTTCTATGAACGGGCATTGCTCACCCGGGATGCGGCTGATGTGCTGGTCCGTGAAGCCTCGGCCCACGGGTTTCGTGTCCTTGAGAGTCCCCCCGCCACTCGCCGCAACTCCATCGTGAGGACGACGACCATTACGAAGTGAGGCAATTTCGGTCCACTTCTGTCCGCCACGAGACGGGGGCCCTTGTAGGATCTGCGGCGTACTGGTGCGTCGCCGCACTTGCTCAGGACCTTAGAGTGAACCCATGATGGCGACTCCAGCCATCCGACCGAAGGTCCCGCCCACGTGCGGTCTCCCTTCCTCGTCTCCCCCCTCGGGCAGGCCCTCCTCAACAGCTCCAACGCCTCGATCAATGTCTCCGAGATCCACGGACCCGGAGGCTCTGACGTGAGCTTCGACCCCCAGCTCTGGGCGAACCGGACCCTCAACTCCGGCGACAATCTCCCCACCGACTCCAACCCGGAGTTCAGCCGGGTAGGGGGACTAGAGCGGCCAGCAGAGCCGCCCCGTTGGGCGTCCCGAGGCCCGTGCAGGCATCCCACCCCGGACCGGCGCGGTAGTACCCGTTGGACCCGACCGTGATGTCATGGAACGTGGCGGCGACCGCTGCGGCGTAGAGGTCGAGCGCCACGTACCCGGCGTTCCTCCCCCGGGCCTCGTTGATCCGGGCAAGGAGCGCGGCCCAGAGCGGGGCCACGGCGCTCGTCCCGCCGAGGACCTCCGAGGTCCCGTCGACCCGGACCGAGTAGCCGGTCTCGGGGTCGGCGTCCCCCGCGACGTCCGGTACGCCGCGCCCTACGAACCCGTTCGGAGCTGTCGGCACCGCGTCGGTCGCCTGGAACTCCGGTCGGGGGAAGACGACGCTGACGCCGCCTCCCGTCGCCCCCTCCCCTTCGGCGAGATCGTTCCACACCACCTCGGAACCGATCCCTCCCGAGACGATCGAGAGCCGCGTGCCGCCGCAACCGAGGACGTGGGGTCCCGAGGCCGGGAAGTCCACCGCGAGCGTGGTCCCCGGCTCGCCGTCCCCGGCCCCCTGGTCCCCGGCGGCGGCGAGGACCGTCGTGCCGAGGCTTGCCGCATCCTCCGCCGCGGCGTCGAGGGCGGCCCGAGCCTGCGCCGTCCAGGAGGGTTCGGGTCCTCCCCAGCTGACGGAGATCACCGACGGACGGTTCGTGGTGTCCTGCGCGGCGGTGGTGAGCGCATCGAGGAATCCCTGGTCCGTGTTCGGCGCAAAGTAGACGACAAGGCGGGCGCCCGGTGCGAGAGAACCCGCCATCTCGAGATCCAGATCCACCTCCGCGTCCGGTCCGTTCGGAGAGCCGGTCGGGGCGTTCGTGCCGCCATCGACCGACACACTCGTCACCTCGGGGATAGGGAGGTCGAGCCCTTCGAAGTACGCCGCGAGGTCCGCGGCGGTGTATCCTCCGCCGAACTCCAACAGCCCGATGCACTGGCCGCGTCCGGTCGCGCCGCTCGGGAAGGAGTACGCTCGGGCGACCTCGAGCGGGGTGTAGGCGGGGAGCGCGGCGGCGGAGGGGGCCCGCCTGCGGAGATGGGGCCGCGCCTGGGGTCGATCGTCGAGGCCGAAGACGCCCTGAACGACCCCCTCGAGCTCCCGTGGCACTCGAACACCTCCGACCCGCCCGCGGTACGTTCCGCCGACGAACGCGTACCGCCGGAGCCGAACGCTGAACGCCGACTCGACGGCGCGGGCGGGACCGGCGAGGCGTACGGAGCGTCGTGGACGGCTTTCCTCCAGGACCTCGAGTCCGGCCCGGCCGGCGAAATCGCGCACGAGGCGGAGGTCTCCCGAGCGAGCGCCGTGGGTCCGTTCGAACTCCTCCCGAGAGAGGAACACGCCACGTCGGGAGGGGATCGGACCGGGCCCGGGCGCGGACCCTCGACGAAGGAAGATCGTCACCTCAAGCCGGCTCGCGGGGACGACGGCGCCGAGCTCCCGTGCCCCGGCCAGCGGATGCCTCTCGCTCCCGGGTACGAGGGCCCCAACTTCGCTTCCTGACATCGCCCTCTCGAAGACCCACCGTGCCGGGCCTCGGCCGCGGCGAGGAATCTCAAGGGAGCCGCGCCTTTGACGCTAGCCCCGATCGGCTTGCTCGAGCTCGCGGACGCGCGCCCGTCCGTCGCTCGAAGAAGGGGTAATGAGAGCGGTCGACTCGTCGCGCGCCGTGCCCGCGGGGTCCCGCGCCGTCGTCGTCGAGCGGGTGGAGGGGGCGCCCTCGATCCCGCTCCCCTCGCGCGCGACCCGAGGCTCGGCATGCTTCGACCTCGCCGCCGCCGAAGCCGTCGACCTCGTCCGGGACAAGGTCGTCCTCGTGCGCACCGGCTTCAAGTTCCGCTGCCCGAGCGGGACGTTCCTCGAGGTCCGGCCCCGGAGCGGCCTCTCGAGCCGGGGCGTGCTCATGGTGAACGCTCCGGGGACGATCGATGCCGACTACTCGAACGAGGTGCGGGTGCCGCTGATGTACCTCTTCGAGGGGACGTACCGGATCGAGGTCGGCGACCGGATCGGGCAGCTCCGGCTCGTCGGCGACACCTCGCCCCGGTTCCGGGAGGGGCGCGTTCCGCCCGTCCCCTCGCGGCAGGGCGGGTTCGGCAGTACGGGCCGCTAGCGGAACTCGGAGAGGAGCTTCTGCGTCCGCCGGGCGGACGGCGGGTTCGGGGGCCGGCCCCGGAGCGCCTCCTCCTGGACCTGCTCGAGGAGCTCGTGCATCCTCCGCTCGCGGGCTCCCGAGGCGCGATGGAGCCCGACGTCCCGGGTCCCCTCCGCGACCAGGACGACGACCCGGCCGGCGGTAGCGCGGCCGGTCCGTCCCCGCCGCTGGATCGTCCGGATCACGTCGGGGATCGGCTCGTAGAACACCACGAGATCGGTCGCGGGGATGTCGAGCCCCTCCTCGGCAACGGACGTCGCGACGAGGCAGTTGATCCCCCCGGAGCGGAACCGGTCGAGGAGGGCGACCTGTTCCTTCTGGCTGAGTCCCGGCTCCGAGCCGTGCGTCGCCTGGCCGACGAACCGCGACGCCCGGACCTCGGGGTCGCCGAGGCGGTCGAGCTCCTCGACCAGCCGGTCGACGGTGCTGCGGTACTGCGAGAAGACGATCACCCGCGCTCCCGGGCCCCGATGCAGCTCGTCGCGCACGAGCCGGGCGGCGGTCGCGACCTTGGGCAGCTCGACCGTGAGCCCGTCGAGCCGCCGGCGGACCTCCTCGACGTCCGGGTCCCGGAGGAACGCGCGGAGCGCGGGCGTCCACCGGCCCCCCGGGGGCGGGACCTGCCGGCCGAGGAACTCGCGGAGCGCGTCGACCCCCTGGCTCTCGATCAGCTCGAGGGCGTGGTACTCCTTCATCGCGACCGCCTGGGCCGTGACGGCCTGCCAGAGCGGGCCCGACGACGGGCCCGGATCCGCCCGTTCGGCCCGAAGCTGCCGGTGCAACCGCTCGCCGATCTCGAGGAGCGCCCGGCGGCCCGGGTCCTGCGAGTCGGTCACGCCGAGGCGGTGCAGGAGCTCACCCTGCCGGCCGACCGCCGTGCGGAGGAGGCCCGCGAGCGCTCGGACCTCGGGCGGGACCGCGACGACGAGCGGCTCGACCCCGATGCCGTGGAGGTACGGGCTGACGTCGGGGCTCTGGTCGGTCCGGTACTCGAACCGCTCGATCCCGAGGTTCGTCCAGACCTCCCGGATGCGGCCGAGGGTACCGCCCGGCGAGGCGGTCATCCCGAGCACCCGCGCGTTCGGGCCCGCGCGGTTCGCCCGACCGATCGCGACGTACGGATAGTCGCCGACCGCCCGGTGCGCCTCGTCGAAGACGAGGAGCGAAAAGCTCGCGAGCGGGAACCGTCCTGCGGCGAGGTCGTTCCCGACAACCTGCGGGGTCGCGAGAACGACCTGCGGCGGCGCGAGGAGCGCCTCGCGCTTCGCCGGGGAGATCGCGCCCGTGAGCGTCAGCGGCTCGGCCGAGAAGATCGATCGCGCGACCGAGCGGGCGTGCTGGACGACGAGGGGGCGCGTGGGCGCGAGGAAGAGGACGGAGTCCTTCGGCCGCCGGCGCAGTGCCTCGGCGAGCACGAGGAGGGCGATCGACGTCTTCCCGAGCCCCGTCGGGAGAACGACCAGCGTGTTGTGCTCGACGGCGCTCTCGGCGATCGCCCGCTGGTACGCCCGGTCCTCGAGGACCCCCGGGCGGACCCGCGGGTGCTCGACGGTGCCCATCGCCCCGGTCCCGGGCCCTCGGAGCGACTGGGCCTTTATTAGAGGGGGTTTGCGGGAGGGATGCTCGTCGCGCTTCTCGAGGGAGCCGCCGCCCTCGGGGCGATCGTCGCCGTCGTCTTCCAAGGGTGGGCGATCCTCCTCGCCTACGAGATGCCCCGGCTCGGGGCGGACCCCCCGGCTCCGCCGGGGAGCCCTGCGCCGGCCGTGAGCGTCGTCATCGCGGCCCGCAACGAGGCGGAGGAGCTCGCGGCGACGCTCGACTCGGTGCTGGCGCAGGAGGGGATCGACCTCGAGGTGGTCGTCGTCGACGGCGGATCGACCGACGGGAGTCGCGCGGTGGTCGAGGCGAGGGCGGGCCGGGTCCGGGGCCTCGACGAACCGCCGCTCCCCGAGGGGTGGGTGGGGAAGACCTGGGCGTGCTGGACGGGCGCCCGGAGCACCTCCGCGGAGTGGCTCCTCTTCCTGGACGCCGACGTCCGGCTCGCGCCGGCGGCCGTACGGACACTGGTCGCGTGGGCGTCCCGGGAGGGCGCGACCGTGGCCTCGGTCGCCCCCCGGGTCGAGATGGACCGGGCGTGGGAGCGGATCGTCCTCCCGTTCTACGTTCAGATGGTGCTCACGTACTTCCGGGCCCCGCACGCGAACCGGCCGCACTCGCGCGCCGCGATCGCCAACGGCCAGTGCTGGCTCGTCCGCCGGGCCGATTACGTCGCGCTCGGAGGCCACGAGGCGGTCCGCGCGGACGTGCTCGAGGACGTGGCGATCGCCCGGAGGGTCCGGGCGACGGGAGGGACCCTCAGGTTCGCCTGGGCCCCGACCCTCGCCTCCACCCGGATGTACCGAACGCGCTCGGAGATGTTCGAGGGGATCCTCAAGAACATCCACGACACCCGCTACTCCGCGATCCGCCAGGTCGGCTTCCTCGCCGCCCTCGTGGGCTTCTTCTGGCTCCCGCTCGCCGTGCTGCCGGTCGGCGTTCTCGTCGGGAGCACCGGGCTCACGGCCCTTGGGGCGTTCGTCGCCCTCGCGTGCTTCGGAAAGCACGTGGCGTTCTCCCGGGCCACCGGCGCCCCCCCCGCCTACGGTCTCCTCTACCCCGTCGCGGTGGGGTTCTACGTCGTGGCGGTCCTGACGTCGATCGCCCGGGGATCGGCGGGGGCGGCGATCCGCTGGAAAGGTCGGAGCTACCCGATCCGCCGGTGACGCCCGGCCCGAACCGCTAAGTGCGCGGCGTCGTTCGAGCGGGCGCATGAGCTCCGAGGCAACCTACGGGCTCCTGATCGGCAGCCGCGAGGAGCCCGGCCACCGGGCCGAGCGACGGCCGGTCCTCGACCCGGCGACCAACCGCCCGTTCGCGGAGGTCGCCGTGGGGGACGCCGACGACGCGCGGGCCGCGATGGAGTCGGCCGAGCGCGCGCTCGGCGAGTCGTTCTGGGCGAGCGACGACGGGGGGAAGCGGGCGAAGGTGCTCCTCCGGCTCGCGGGTCGCCTCGAGGAGCAGCAGGAGGCGTTCGCGCGGCTCGAGACCCAGAACATGGGCAAGCCGCTCCGGGAGTCCCGGATCGACATCGGGTTCGTCGTGCGGACCCTCGAGTACGTCGCGGGCCTCGCGGACAAGATCCAGGGGGAGACGATCCCCGTCCCCGGCAACCGCCTGGACTACACGACGCGCGAGCCCCTCGGCGTCACGGTGCACATCGCTCCCTGGAACTACCCTCTCCTGCTGTCGATCCGCTCGGTCGGCCCCGCGCTCGCCGCGGGGAACGCCGCCGTCCTGAAGCCGGCGAGCCTCACCCCGCTGACGGCGATCGCGTTCGGGCGGCTCGCCCGCGACGCGGGGGTTCCGGACGGGATCCTCAGCGTGGTGAGCGGTCCGGGGGCGACGGTCGGCCCCGCCCTCGTCCGCGACCCGAGGTGCGCCGCGGTGTCGTTCACGGGGAGCGCCGACGCGGGGATCGCGATCGCCGAGATCGCGGCCCGCCGCGTCGTGCCGGCGACGCTCGAGCTCGGCGGGAAGAGCCCCGTCGTCGTCTTCCCGGACGCCGACCTCGATCGGGCGGCGCGCGGGATCGCCTTCGGGATCTTCGGGAACGCGGGGCAGATGTGCTGGGCCGCCTCCCGCCTCATCGTCCACGCCTCCGTTCGGGAGCGCCTCGTCGAGAAGGTCCGGACGATCGCCCAGGCGCTCAAGCTCGGGCCGGGAACGGCGGAGGGGGTGGAGATGGGGCCGGTCGCCTCGCGCGACCAGGAGGCCCGGGTCCTCGGGTACATCGAGCGGGCCCGCCAGGACGGTGGGACGATCGTCGTCGGCGGCACGAAGGCGGGGGACCCCGCGCTCGCGGACGGGAACTTCGTCCTCCCCACGGTCGTCACCGGGCTCCCGAGCTCCTCGAGCGCGGTCCAGGACGAGATCTTCGGGCCCGTCCTCTCCGCCTTCGAGTTCCAGGACCTCGACGAGGCGGTCCGGATCGCCAACGACACGCGCTACGGCCTCTACGCCGCGGTCTGGTCGAAGGACCTCGCGACGGCCCACACCGCGGCCCGACGGCTCGCCGCCGGGATGGTCTCGATCAACGAGGCCCCGATCACGTTCCCCCAGACCCCGTTCGCGGGGTTCAAGGAGAGCGGCCTCGGGTTCGAGCAGGGGGTACGCTCGGCGGAGTCGTACACCCGCCGCAAGAACGTCGTCGTGAACCTGGGCTCGGCGAAGCCGAAATCCTAGTCTCCGGACGCCCCGGGGGGCCGCTCGTTCGTACGAAACCCCCAAAGAACCCCCTCCGGGTTTCGGGGGGACCATGGCAGCGGCGATTCCGGGTCCCGGCACGTGGGGGGCCTGCCCGTCGTGCGCGGCGGCCGTGCCGCCAGGCGCGACCGTCTGCCCCGAGTGCCAGGCCGACGGAACGGTCGCCGCCGCCGAGATCCGCACCGCGCCCCGGTCGACGCGCCATCGCCTCCTCGCGATGCGCCTCCTGAGGGCGACGGCGATCGTGGCCGGGATCGCGGTCGTCGCGTGGGCGATGATCGTGCCGGCGCTGAGCGGGCCTCCGAACGTGAGCGACCCGCTCACGACCTCGGGGACGTACTCGATCGCGCCGGGAGCCTCGACCGTGCTTTCCGGGAACATCACGGGCGGCGACTACGTCGTCGGGAACTTCACCACCGTGAACCCGGCGGGGACGACGATCACGGTCGCGGTGTACAACTCGACCGAGTGGTCGCTCGTGTTCAACGGGAGCGAGGCGACCCCCGCCTGGTCGCTGGCCGCCTCGGCGTCGGGGAGGATCGTCTACTCGCCCCTCTACACCGACCTGTTCTACTTCGTCTTCTCGAACCCGTACCCGCCGTCGAGCGGGATCAACATCACGGCGTACATCGCGACGGAGTACGAGTCGAACGTCGCGGCGGGCGGGTTCTAGCCGGCCGGGCGCTCGGCGGCCGCCGCCGGGGCGATCGGCCCCTCGAGGCGCCGGAGCAGCTCCGCCGGGATCCGGTCGGCGAGATACACGGTCTTGCCGGCCTGCATGATCACGATCCCCTGCGACTGGGCCGCCCGGGCGTCGATCTCGAGGATGACGGGCTCGGGGGTCCGGACCGCGCCGGCGGCCCGGGCGTCGTCGGCGGTCTTCGACAGATGGACCTTCCGCCGGTCGGACGGCTTGAGCCCGACCTCGAGGACGATCGCGGCCTCGTCCGAGGTAACCGGGTAGTAGAGCCGCTCGGGGATGTTGTCGGTCGGGAGGTCCAGATCCACCTCGATCGTGTGGGCGTACGTCGCGCGGAGACGGTCGTCGCGGACCTCGTAGCGGCCCTTCGCGTCGGTCTCCGCGATCGCGATGAGGTGCATCGGCCGCAGCCAGTGGTACGCGGGGTGCCGCTGCGCGATCGCCCGGGCGATCGCCCCCGCGTCGATCCATCCGTGCGCATCGACCGTGAGCTGGTAGCGGTCCGGAAAATGTCGGAGGATCCCGGTGAGGATCCGGCCCAGGTGGTCGAGCTCCCGGTCGTTCATCAGGAACCGGCCGCCCTGGCCGCACACGGGGCACGCTTCGTCTCGGAAGTACCCGTGCTGGGCGCACTCCTTCAGCATCGTCGGGCCCCGGCCGTCAGGCTTTGATCTTGTCCGCCTGCTTCTCGAAGTCGGAGAGCAGATCGTCGTAGAGGTCGGTGAGGTCCTTGAGGACCCGCTTCAACACCTGCTGCGGCTTCTCGCCCTTCGTCTTGAGGTAGAGCGTCGGACGGTCGAGGTACGGATGCCCGAGGAAGTAGCGGGCCTCGACCACCTTCTCCTCCTTCTGGAGCGCCTCGACGAGCGGGATCAAGAGCGTCTCCTCCCCCTTCGGAAGCTCGACCCGGAGGAGATCGTGCTCCTTCTCAACGACCCGAAGCTCCATCGCCACCCGCGGGAACCGCACGAACCGACGACCGCTTCTTAAGCGTGGCGCACGGCGCTCGAGCGCCGGAGCGGAGTCGCGTGGCCGCCGGGCCTTTAACCCCCGACCTTTCCGCGCCCCGGAGTCCATGCGCTGGCTGGTCGTCGGCGGGGGCGCCCGCGAGCACGCGATCGCCCTCGCGCTGGCCCGGGCGGGGGCCGAGGTCGCGGTCGCCTCCTCCCAGGCGAACCCGGGGCTCGAGCGGCTCGCCGCGATCTCGTCGCGGACGGAGCCCACGGACGCGGAGGCGGTCGTGGCGTTCGCGACGCGCGCCGGGGCCCGAGCCGCGGTCGTCGGGCCCGAGGCGCCGCTCGCCCGCGGGGTCTCCGACGCGCTGCGGGCGGCGGGCGTCCCGACGGTCGGACCCGAGCGGGAGGCCGCGCGGCTCGAGAGCTCGAAGGTCTACTGCCGCGAACTCCTCGCACGACGCGGCGTCCCGGGGCAGCCTCGGTTCGCGACGCCCACGACCCCCGAGGAGGTCGACCGCGCCGTCCCGTCGTTCGAGGGCCGGTTCGTCGTGAAACCGGACGGGCTGACGGCGGGCAAAGGGGTCCGTGTCGCGGGAGCGGATTTCGCCGACCCGCGCGAGGGCGCCGTGTACGCGAAGGCGCTGCTCGTCCAGGGCGAGCGCGTCGTCCTCGAGGAGCAGCTCGAGGGCGAGGAGTTCAGCCAGATGGCGTTCGTGACGGATTCGGGGATCTACCCGATGCCGGCCGTGCAGGACTACAAGCGGGCCCTCGAGGGCGACACGGGCGGGAACACGGGCGGCATGGGCTCGTACTCGCAGCGGGACCATCTGCTCCCGTTCCTCTCCTCGGCCGACCGGGACCGGGCCCTCGGGATCCTCGAGAAGAGCGTGGCGGCGATCCGGGCCGAGGGCCGATCGTACCGCGGGGTCCTCTACGGGGGGTTCATGATGACCGCGCGGGGACCGTTCCTGCTCGAGCTGAACGTCCGGTTCGGAGATCCCGAGGGGATCAACGCGCTCACCCTCTACGAGGAGGGGGACTTCTCCGAGCTCCTCCTCGGCGTCGCGCAGGGGAGGGTCGACCCGAACCTCCTCCGGTTCCGGCTCCGGGCGACGGTCGTGAAGTACCTCGTGCCGCCCGGCTACGGGGGTCGGGCGACCGGCGGAGGCGTCGTCTCGCTCGACGAGGCGGCGATCGAGGCCGACGGGGTGCACGTCGTCTACGGCGCCGTGGAGGCCGCCGGCCCGGGGACCGTGCGGCTCGGGACGTCGCGCGGGCTCGCCCTCGTCGGCGAGGCGAGCGCGATCCACGAGGCGGGGACCCGGGTCGAGTCGGCGCTGCGGCACGTCTCGGGCTCGTTCTACGTCCGCCACGACATCGGGACGGCCGCGGACCTCGAGCGCCGGCGCGAGAGGATGCGCCAGCTGCTCGCCCCGGGCGCCCGGGCCTCCCCGCTCCCGCTCAGCGTCGCGGCCCCCGACGCGCCTCCCTCGAGCGCGGGGCCGCCCGAGCAGCTCGCCGGCTGATCGCCGCCGGGAGCAAGCGGTAAAGAGCCGCGCTCCGGTGGAGCCTCCTCCATGTTCTGTCCCAACTGCAAGCGCCTGATGCGGCCGGACGGCGCCGCGCGGGTCTGGCGATGCGGCTCGTGCGGGACGACCGTCCCGCTCGGCCCGGGCAAGGAGGTCGGGCGCTCGGCGCCGACGGGCCGGGAGGTCGCCGTCGTGGAGACGCGGACCGCCACTCTCCCGAAGACGGAGGAGCTGTGCCCCAAGTGCGGCAACGGCGAGGCGTACTGGGTCCTCCGCCAGACCCGGGGCGCCGACGAGCCCGAGACGCGCATCTTCGAGTGCACGAAGTGCGGGCACAAGTGGCGGGAGTACCAGTGACGGAGCTCCCGTTCGACACCGTCGCGGGATGCCTGGTCCCCGACGCGCTCGGCCGGAAGGTCCGGCTCCGCGGCTGGCTCCTCCGTTCCCGCTCGTCGGGCGGGATCCTGTTCCTGCGCCTGCGCGACCGCACCGGGTCGATCCAGGTCACCGGCCGGCGGGACGCTCTCGGCGACGAGGCGTTCGATCGCGCGGAGCACGTCCAGGCGGAGGGGACGGTCGCCGTCGAGGGGACGGTCGCCGAGGACCGCCGGGCCCCCGAGGGCCGCGAGGTGCGGGCGGAGGCGATCCGCGTCGTCGACGCGGGGTTGCCGTTCCCCGTCTTCGCCGACCAGACGGAGGAGTTCCGCCTCGATCACCGGCACCTCGTCATCCGCTCCCAGGACCACGCCGCGACGTTCCGCCTCAAGGCGGAGCTCCTCCGGGCGTTCCGCGAGTTCCTGGACCGGGAGGAGGTGCTCGAGACGACACCCCCGATCCTCTCGGGGAACGCCGCCGAGGGCGGGGCCGAGGCGTTCGAGATCGACTACTTCGGCCGGCGGGGGTTCCTCTCGCAGACGGCGCAGCTCTACCTCGAGGCGCTCCTCGCCCCCCACGAGCGGGTCTACGCGCTCACCCCGTCGTTCCGGGCGGAGAAGTCCCGGACGCCGCGTCACCTCACCGAGTACCTCCACCTCGAGGTGGAGCTCGCCTGGTGCGACCTGGACGGCCTCCTCGATTTCGTCGAGCGGATGATCGCGAGCGCCGTGCACGCGGTCGCCGAGCGCCGTCCGAAGGAGCTCGCCCAGCTCGGCCGGCCCCCCGAGGAGCTGCTCGCGATCCGGACGCCGTTCCCACGGCTCACCTACGCGTCGGCGATCGAGAAGCTCGCGTCCCTCGGCCTGCCGGTGACGTGGGGGAGCGACCTCGGCACCGCCGAGGAGCGGGCGCTCACGCTCGAGGAGCGGCAGCCGCTGTTCGTGACGCACTTCCCGAGGGAGCTCAAGGCGTTCTACATGCGGCGGTCGCCGACCGACCCGAGAACGGCGGAGGCGGCGGACCTCCTCGGCCCCGAGGGGTACGGCGAGATCGTCGGCGCGTCGTGCCGCGAGACCGACCTCGACAGCCTCGTCGAGAGGATCCGCGCGATGGGGGGGAACGTCGCCGACTACGAGTGGTACCTCGACCTCCGGCGCCACGGGAACGTCCCGCACGCCGGCTTCGGGATCGGCGTGGAGCGGGTGCTGCGCTGGATGCTGCGGAGGGAGCACATCCGAGAGACGACGCCGTTCCCCCGGACCCCCGCGCGGCTCACTCCCTGAGCCCGCGCGGGGTCGCGACGGGCCGGGGGCCCGGCCCAGCAAGGTTCAAGAGCGCGTTCGCGCCTCCTCACCTCGCTCGCCCGTCGGGAGCCGCAGCGTGGCAACGGAAGGCACCTCGGACCGGGGAGGGGAGCGGCCCCCCGGGGCGAACGGAAAGCCGGCGGGGGGATTCGCCGTCGAGAGGATCACCCACCTCGACGTCCCCGCGATCTGCTCGCTGTACAAGAAGGTCTGGGAAGGCGCCCCGTCCGGGCTCCCCGCCGAGCTCCTCAAAAGCTGGCAGCCGACGCCGCTCGAGTTCACGAGCCGGATGGAGGGGATCACGTACTTCTCCGCGCGGCGGGACGGTCGCCTCCTCGGGATCCTCGGCTGCGAGCTCGCCCGCGGAAGCTGCCGTCTCGTCCACCTCGCGGTCGATCCCGACGTCCGCCGGCAGGGCGTGGCGACCGCCCTCGTCGGCGGCGCCGTCGACTGGGCGCGCCGGTCGAACGTCGCGACGGTCTGGGTCGATCCGCTGGCCCGCTTCACCGCCGCGACGGCGCTGTTCCAGCACCTCGGCTTCTCGGGGGCCGGCCTCCTCCACAAGCACGAGTGGAACGAGGACGTCCAGCTGTTCGAGCGGGTGCTGTAGCGCCGGCTCAGCCGGCGCTCGCCCGCCGGGCCGCCTCGGCGCCGAGGCCCCGGCTCCGCAGGAGGGCCCGGAGGCGTCGGGCTCCGGCCTCGGCGCGACCGTCGCGCACCTCGCGCGCTCCTTGGGCGAGCTCCCGGGCGTCGGCGTCGGGGGTCCCTCCGCGCGCCTTCTCCTCGGCGAGCCGGTCGCCGATCTGGGCGACGTACTTCGGCAGCCGCTCGCGGAACCGGTTCTTCGCCTCCTGGCGCAGCGTCCGGATCTGCTGCTTGAGCGGTGCGAGCTTCCCGGACCGGAGGTCCTCCTCGAGCGCGGCGACGACGTCCGCCGGCTCGCCCGCCGGGACCGCGCCGAGCGCCTCGAGGTCCTTGAGGAACGCCACGAGCCGCTCGAGGTCGTCCCGGGCCTGGTCGAGGTGCCGCTCCTTGAGCGCGACGACCCGGTCCACCTGCTGGTACGTCGTGAGCGCGTGGTCGAGCTCCCCGACGCGGGCCGAGTGGAGCGCCTCCTCGATCTGCTCGCGCTCGAGGCGGTTGTCGACCGAGTAGGCGTCGAGGCGTCCGAGCCGCGTCTCCATGCGCGCGTCCCACCGCTCGAAGGCGGTGACGATCCGCTGCTGGGCGAGCCGCTCGACGCCCCGGACGACCTCGGCCCACGGTTCCGGCGTCGTCGAGTTGGCGAGCGCTCGCTCCGCCCACGCCGGGACGCGCGGCAGGTCGATCCCGAGCGGTTGGGCGGCGTCGATCCAGACGCTCAGGCGCGCGAGTCTCCGGTGGAACTCCGCCGCGAGCGGGTTCGCCTCCGCGGCCCGGGGGACCGGCTTCGCGGCCGCGCGCGGAGGGGCGGCCGCGGGCGCCGGGGCCGGACGAGGGGGCGCGCGCGGCGCCGGGGTCGGCGCGGCGGGTTCCTCGGACGGACGCAGGAACGAGTGGCAGGAGGGGCAGAGGAGGAACTCCTCGGAGACCGTCGCGCCGCACGTCGGGCAGAGTCGGTCGTTGGGGGCCATCGACGAGGTCGAGCCCTCCAAGGGCGGGGAGACTAAAAGCGAGGGGCTCGAGGGGCGCGCTCGCGAACCGGCCCGGCGAACGGCGCCCCGCTCCCCCCGCCGGCCGGCGAAGGAGTGCAGGGGGTGAGATTTGAACTCACGAACTCCTTCGAGACCAGGACCTCAACCTGGCGCCTTTGACCAAGCTGGGCCACCCCTGCACGACCTCCGGCGCGTACGGGGGTCGGACAATAACCCTTGCGAACGCCGAGGCTCGGGGGCCCGCGCGCGCGGGAGGGGCGGACAAACGACTTGTAGGCGAGCGGGGGTGACGCGGCCCCATGAGCGACGAGCGAGCCGACGGGGCCACCGTGTTCATCGGGCAGAAGCCCACGATGACCTACGTCTTCCAGGTGGTCACCCAGCTCAACTCGGGCGTCGGGCCCGTCGTCGTCAAGGCCCGCGGGAACGCGATCGGCCGCGCGGTCGACGTCGCCGAGGTCGTGCGCCACCGGTTCCTCGACGGCCAGGTCGAGATCGGGCGGATCACGATCGAGACGGAGCGCCTCACGAACCGCGAGGGCCGCGACGCCAACGTCTCGTCGATCTCGATCCCGCTCACGCGGACGGGGGCGCCGCTCCCTCTCCCGACGGAGGGGGGACCGTCGCCGGACGATCCTCCGGAATAGGTTCCCGGACGACCCAGGTCCCGGCCCAGAGATCGCCCATCCTCTGGCGCTCGGAGGTGAGGCCGATCGCGAGGACGGCCATCGATCCGAGGAGCCCGAGGCCGAGCGCGACGATCCCGACGATGCCGGCGGTCTCGAGGAGATCGGACGGCAGCCCGAGCCCGAGGACCGTCCCCCCGCCGGCCGCCGCTCCCTTCACGAGGACGGCCGCGCCGATCGCGCCGCCCAGCCCTTCGAGCGTGAGGGCGGGGAGCAGGGAGACGTTCCGCACGAGGGCGGCGAGGCCGCCGACGGGCCGAAGGTCGCGGTCGCTCACCCAGAGCCCGCGGGCCCACTTCCCGACCGTGGTCCCGACGAGGAACTCGGAGAGCGCGAAGTACAGGAACGCGACGGCGACGAACCCGTAGATCGCCGCGTTGAACGAGACGCTCCCGAGCACCGCCAGGACGCCGCCCGAGGTCCCGCGGGCGAGCGCGATGAAGATCGTCGCGGCGGGGCCCCCTAGCAGCGCGAGGTCGAGGGCGAACGCGACGATCCGGTCCCCGACCGAGGCGTAGCGGGGCCGGCCGATCGACGCGCCGACCAGGACCAGCCACCGGGCCATGAGCCAGGCCCGGAACCCCTCCCGGCCGTCCGTCGTCCCGGCCTTCGCGACGCTCTCGAGGTTCGCCTGGTCGCTGACGACCCAACCCGGCACGGCGATCCCCGACCAGGGATTCTCCGGCTCGGCCGGGTCCTCCCGACCGACGAGGAGGCGGGCCTGCGCCGCCGCCTCGCGCGCGGCCTCGGCCGAGGCGGCGAGCGACTCGGCGAGACGGCCCTCGGTCCCGAACCGGTAGCCCTGGCGCAGGCGCGCCATCGGGGAGAGCCGACGGACCGGCAGCGGGGGCCCGACCGGCGTCCACGCGCCGCCGAGGAGACGGTACGTGAGGAGAGCGCTCCCAAGGGCGAGGAGGCCCGAGAGGTAGACGAGATCGAGCACCCCGGCCCCGCCGATCGTGTAGAGGCCCGGCTCGCCCGGATACAGGCCGGGCTGTCGAAGGAGGTCGGCGCCGAGCAGGACGCCGAACGTCGTCCCGAGGAACGCGCACGGGATCGCGAATCCTTCCTCTCCCCGGAAGACGCGGGGGGCGAGCTCGGCCGCGACGACCCCCGCCCCGATCGGGGGGACGATGTAGAACGGGAACGACTCGACGATCCCCACGTTGCGGACCGCCGCCGAGCCGGCGAACGTGAGCGCGAGGACCGCCGAGACGATCGCGAGGAGGAAGGCGACCCGCCGCGGCCCGGGGGCCTCCGACCGCAGGGCGACGAGCCCGACCGCACCCGCGAACACCGCCGCGCCGAGCGCGACCAGGAGCACCTCGGCGCCGGCGGCCCCCACCACCAGCACGCGGCCGAGACGGGCGATCGCGGGAGCGCTCGCCGGCAGGACGACGAGGAACAGCGCCCCCGCCTCGACGGCGAGCAGGCCGAGGAAGGCGGCCCCCGAGCGCGCGAGCGGGGGCGCGTACCGTCCGAGCGCGACGACGCCGATCACGAGCGGGAAGATCGCGCCCGCGAGATCGACCCCGATCCACGCGGTGGAGACCGGCGCGATCGGCACGATCGCCGTGTACGAGGCGAGCAGCCCGCCCGGGACGAGGAGCCAGAACGTGGCGCGCCCGAACCCCACGCTCTCGGCGAACGTCGGGTGCTCCCAGGCGAGGAGGTAGAGCAGGGCCCAGAGCAGTCCCGGGATCCCGACGCCGAACAGAACGGAGCCGATGTCGATCCCGAGCACGAAGTCGTTCATCGACGGTCCCCCGACCCTCGTCCGCCGGGGCGAGACCGGCCGCCGGACCTAAACGTTTTGTCGCGGGCCCCCCTCGCCGGGCCCGATGGCGGAGGAGCGGGTCGAGAAGGATTCGCTCGGAAGCCGCGCCGTCCCGGCCGCCGCGTACTGGGGGATCCAGACCCTGCGGGCGCGCGAGAACTTCCCGGTGAGCGGCCTCGGCGCCTCGCGCCACCTCAAGCGGGCGTACGGGCAGCTCAAGCTCGCCTGCGTGCGGGCGAACGTGGAGCTGGGAGGCCTCGACGCCGAGCGGGGCCGGGCCCTCACCCAGGCGGCCGAGGAGATGGTCGCGGGCCGGCTCGACGGGGAGCTGGTCGTCGATGTCTTCCAGGCGGGCGCCGGGACGTCGTTCCACATGAACGTCAACGAGGTCCTGACGAACCGGGCCCTCGAGATCGTCGGGCGTCCCCGGGGCGACTACGCGTGGCTCAGCCCGAACGATCACGTGAACCGGGGCCAATCCACCAACGACACGTTCCCGTCCGCCGCCCAGGTCGCCGCCCTCCACGCCCTCGCCGAGGTGCGGCGGGGAGCGGCGGGGCTCGCGGCCAGCCTCCGGGGTCGCGCCCGCGAGCTGGGATCGCTCCCGAAGGCCGGCCGGACGCACCTCCAGGATGCGATGCCCGTCACGCTGGGGGCGGAGCTCGACGGCTACGCGACCGCCCTCGAGAGGGTCCTCGAGTCGCTGCCCGCGGTCGAGCACGCCCTCGCCGAGATCCCTCTCGGCGGCAGCGCGGTGGGCACGGGGGTCAACTCGGTGCCGGGGTTCCGCGCGAAGGCCGTGGAGGGGTTCGCCCGGCTCTCGGGCCATCCGCTCGCCGTCGCCCGGGACCCGTTCGAGACGATGCAGAGCCGCTGGCCGCTCGGGTTCGCCTCGGCGTGGCTGAGGACCCTCGCGCTCGAGCTCCTCCGGATCTCGAACGACCTCCGGCTCCTGACGAGCGGGCCGGCGACGGGGTTCGACGAGATCCGCCTCCCCGAGATCCAGCCCGGCTCGTCGATCATGCCGGCGAAGGTGAACCCCTCGGCGGCCGAGTGCCTCGCGATGGTCGCCTTCCACGTCGTCGGGGCCGACGCCGCGACGGCGCTCGCGGTCCAGGCCGGCCAGCTCGAGATCAACGTGATGGTCCCGCTCGCGACGTTCGAGGTCCTCTTCGCGGCCGAGATCCTCGCCGCGTACCTCCCGGTGTTCGCCCGGACGTGCACCGACGGGATCCGGGCGAACCCGGAGCGTCTGCAGCGCTATCTCCTCGAGTCGGGGGCGCTCGCGACGGTGCTGACCCCCCGTCTGGGCTACCTCAAGGTGGCTGAGCTCCTCCACGAGGCGGCGGCGACGAAGCGCCCCGTCCGAGAGCTCCTTGTCGAAAAGGGGCTCCTCTCCCGCGACGAGGTCGAGGCGCTGCTCGGGGACGCCGCGCTGCTCCGGCTCACGGAGCCGGTTCCCTAGCGTTCCGCGACGCAGAGGTTAAGCGTCCGCTCCTCGGTCCCGCCGGCCGCGATGGCGACGGCCGAGCAGACCGCGGTCGCCCTCGGCAACCCGGGGTCGGAGGAGTTCCGCCGCGCCGCGGGGGTCCTCGGGCGGGTCGGGCTCACGCAGTACGAGGCGCGCGCGTACATCGCCCTCGTGGGGAGAGGGGTCGGCGACGCCGCGTCGGTCGCCTCCTCGTCGGGGATCCCCCGCACGAGCGCCTACAAGGTCCTCGAGTCGCTCGCCGAGAAGGGGTACGCCCAGCCGACGGGCGGCAAGCCGATCCTCTTCCGCCCCACCCCGCCGCTCGATGTCGCGGAGACGCTCAAGGGGGCGATCCAGGAGGTGTTCGAGGAGCTCGCCGAGCTGCACCGGATCGTCGCCGAGCACGGGGAGCCCCAGCTCGTCTACCTGCTCTCGGGCCGGGAGAAGGTGACCACGAAGATCGGGGAGCTGCTCGACCGGTCGACGCGGACGTTCATCCTGACGACGCCGCAAGTCGCGGAGCTCCGGGACGAGCTCGGGAAGAAGATCCAGAACGGCCTCAAGCGGGGCGTTCAGATCACGTTCGTCACCTCCGCCCTCCAGAAGGTCCCCGAGGGCGTCGAGTACGTCGCCCGGGAGAACCTCCTCGCGACCGAGGTGCTCGCCGACGGGGAGCACGCGCTGCTCGCGGCCCCGGGGCTCGACGCCTGCGGGTTCACCGACAACCCGATCCTGACGGCGCACCTCAAGCAGTTCCTCGAGGTCATCCTCGAGAGCCGGCCCGGCGCCCCGGGCGCGTAGACCGACGCCGATGCGCCGGCCCGCGGGTCCCCCGGCCGAGAGGGTGCGCGCCCGGCTCCGCGCCGTCGCGGGCGACGCCGCCGCCCGCGCGATGCCCTCGAGGTACCAGCGGCTCGGCCGGGTCCTCGCGCTCCGTCTGCCCGGCTCGCTCCGACCGTGGTTCGCCACGCTCGGCCGGGCCTGGCAGGAGGAGCTCCGCGTGGACACGGTCGTCGTCCATCGCGGTCCGATCGAGGGGGAGCTCCGCCGACCGGACGTCGAGGTCATCGCCGGCGACCGAACGGAGACCGAGGTGATCGAGCACGGCGTCCGCTGGAGGTTCGACGCGGCGCGGGTGATGTTCTCCCGCGGCAACCGGTCCGAACGCCTCCGGGCCCGGCGCCTCGCCCGGCCCGGGGAGGCCGTGGCGGACCTCTTCGCGGGGATCGGCTACTTCACGGTCCCGGCCGCGCTCGCCCATCCCCGCGTCCGGGTCTCGGCGGTCGAGAAGAACCCGGTCGCGTTCCGCTACCTCGAAGAGAACCTCGCGCTCAACGGGGTCGCCGGGCAGGTCGCCGCCCACCTCGGCGACAACCGCCGAGCGCCGCTGCCTCCCCGGTCGTTCGATCGCGTGTTCCTCGGCTACCTCCCGAGCTCGTACCCCTGGATCCCCCGCGCGGTCGAGCTGCTCGGCCCGGAGGGGGGCTGGCTCCACCTGCACACCGTCGCGGACGCGCGGGGCGGCCTCGACGCCGCCCGCCTCGAGGCCGAGCGGAGCGTCCGGGCCGCGGGGGCGAGCGTGCTCGAGGCCGGCCGGGCCCGGTGCGTGAAGCCGTACGGGCCGGGGCGGGTTCACGCGGTCGTCGATCTCCGCGCGGTCCCGGCCTAGGAACGCGGGCTCGCCGCCACGGGGCGTCGGAGCGCGGCCACGGCCGCGGGGAACGCCCGCGCGAACCGCTCGATGTCGGAGGGAGGGTTCGAGAACGAGACCCGGACGAACCGGGGACCGTACGTCTTCGAGAGATACGTCCCCGCCCGGACGAACACCCCGTGCTGGCGCAGGAGCTCCTCCTGCAGGCGCTCGGGGTCGATCCCGGTCGGCGCGAGGTCGAGGACGGTCATGTTCGCGCGGGACGGAGCGACGAGGACCGAGACCCCCTCGACCCCCTTCGCGATCTCGCCGATCCGCCGGTCGTTCGCCCGGGTCGTCCGCACGACCTCCCCGATCCACGACGCCTTGGTGCGGAGCGCCGCCCGGGCGGCGACCTGCGCGAGGACGTTCACCCCGAGGTCGTTCGTGTTGTACCGGGCGATCGTCCGCTGGAGCTCGGGCCGGGCGAGGAGCCCGCCGAGCCGCATCCCCGCGAGGCCGCAGTTCTTGGAGACCGACCAGATCGTGACGGTCTCCTCGGGCGCGAACTCCGCGGCGAGCGCGTGGCCGTCGGAGAAGTCCCGGTACGTGACGTCGTTGAGCAGGTAGAGGTGGTGGTCGTGGGCGAGCTCGGCGATCGCCCGCACCTCCTCCCGGGGGTAGCCGGACCCGAGCGGGTTGAGCGGATCGATGAGCAGGAGCATCTTCGTCTTCGGGCCGATCGCCTCGGCGACGGCGCCCGACGTGAGGCGGTACGGCGGCCGGTAGATGTCGAGGCAGCTCGGGCGCGCGCCCGAGAGCTCGATGAATCTATGGATGATGAGATAGCTCGGGTCCGACGCGACGACCTCGTCGCCCGCGCCGAGCAGCGCCCGCGCGACCATGTAGAGCGACTCGGTGCCCCCCGACGTGAGGCTCGCCGCGAGGTCCCGAAGGCCGAGGTCCGCCTGGGCGAGCGCGAGCAGCTCGGGGTCCCCCGAGGCGAGCGGGTAGCCCTCGTACCGGCGGCCGCGGATCGCCTCGTCGAGCGCTCCCCGGATCACCTCGGGCGGGACGAGGTGGTTGGTGTTCTGGGAGAGCCAGGCGACCTCGGTCCGGTGCTGGTGAGCGTAGCGGAACGCGTCGAACGCCTCGGCGGGCACGGGGCGCGACGGGGTCGCGCTCGCTTAACGGCTGCGGGCCGGGGGCGGCCCGGCCTCGGCAAGGAACGTCGTGACGACCCCGCCCGATTGGATCGGCGCCTCCGCGCGGGTGAATCCCGCCTCCGCGAGGAGCGCGAGGACCCTCCCGCGCCCGGGGAAGCCCCGGAGCGACTCGGGCAGGTAGCGGGAGGGGCCTTCGCTGCCGAACGAGCGGCCCACGAGCGGCACGACGCGATCGAAGTAGGCGTGGAAGAACCGCGCGACCGCGGGCCGCGGAGGCTCGGAGATCTCGAGCGTGAGCGCCACCCCTCCCGGCCGGAGGACCCGGCGCCACTCGGCGAACGCCCGCGGGAGGTCGTGCAGGTTGCGGGCCACGAACGCATTCGTGACGAGGTCGAAGGAACCCGACGCGAACGGAAGGCGCTGGGCGTCCGCCCGCCCGAACTCGGGAGGGGGTCCACCGCCCTCCCGGCCGATCGCGACCATCTCCCGGGTGAAGTCGGTCGCGATCACGCGGGCGGCCGGGTATCTCCGGACGACGGCGCGGGCGAGCTCCCCCGTGCCGCACCCGAGGTCGAGGGCGCGCTCGATCGGCCGCCGCCGGAACCGGTCGAGCTGCCCGAGCGCCCGGAACCGCCAGAGGACGTCGTTGCCGAGGGTGGCGACGTGGTTGAAGCGCTCGTACCGCCGGGCGAAGAAGCCGAACATCCGACGGACGTCCCGCTCGAACGTCGGCTGCGAGCGGTCCGGATACGGCGAGCCGTCGGGAGCGGTCCGGGGGGCCCGCGCCTCGGCCACGGCCACCGAGCCGCGCTCCGGCCTTAACCCTGGGGGTCAGCGTGCGGCGGGGCCGAGCCCGCGGTCGAGCTCGGCGAGCGTCGACTGGAGATCGGAGCGGATCTCGAGCAGCCCGAGGCCCCTCGCCTCGGCCCGACGGCGGCGGGCCTCGACCGCGTCGCCCGCGCGGAGGAGGATCCGGGCGGAGCGGACGAGCAGCTCCGCGATCTCGGCGATCATCCCGAGCTCCCGGGCGAGGCCGAGCGCCCGCTCGTACTGCTTCCGGGCCTCGTCGAGACCCCCGCGGGCCTCGGCGATCATCCCCTCGGTCATCGCGACCTGTTCGTCCACGAGCCGATCCCCGAGCGGGGCCGTCGCCTGCACGGCGCGTTCGAGCGTCTTCTCGGCGTCGTCCGGTCGGCCGAGCTGGGCCTCCCACTGGGCCCGGTTGAGGAGGCAGTAGCCGATCCAGATCGGCGAGCGCGACCGCTCGGCCTCCTGGAGCGCCTCCTCGATGTCGCGCAAGGAGTCCGCGCTGCGGCCGAGCCAGAACTCGAGGACGGCGCGGTTCATCTGGACCCTCGCGCGCGCGCTGTGGTCCCCGCCGCGGGCGAACAGCCCGGCCGCTCGGGCGTAGAGGCCGAGGGCGGCCTCGAAGTGGTCGGGTCCGCGCTCGACGAGCGTGTTCGCGACGTCCACGAGCGCGTGGCCCCGCTCGACGGCCGTCCCCGACTCCTCGGCGATCTGGAGCGCGGCCCTCTGGTGACGCTCCGCGCTCGAGAGGTCCGCGAGGCGCCAGGCGACGGCCCCGAGGACGCGCTGGGCGGCGAGGAGGTTCCCCGCGGTCCCCGATCGCTCGAGCAGCGGGAGGGCCTCGGTCGCGAGGGTCTGGGCGGAGCGGAACTCCCCCCGATCGAGCCGGGTGGTGGCGAGCCCGAGGAGGGCCCGACCGCGCTCGAGGTCGCCGGGGGGTTCGGTCGGGGCCAGGGCCACCGCCTCGACGAGCGCGGCCTCGGAGCGCGCGAGCTCGCCGAGCTCGTCCCAGAGCCGGCCGATCTCGGTGAGGGTGCGGATCTCGCGGCGGCGGTCCCGTTTCGGCGTCCGTCGCTCGGCCTCGAGGACCCGCTGCAGGTGGGCGATGGCGGTGTCGAAGGCGAACGCCCGGGTGGCGGTCCGCGACGCCCGGAGGTTGTACTCGATCGCCTTCAGATCGTCCCGACCGAGGTAGAAGTGGCGCGCGAGCTCCGCCTCGCCGGCCCCGCCCGCGGCCTCGAGGGCCGATCCGACCCGGCGGTGGAGGATCCTCCGCCGGGTCTCGGTGAGCTCCGCGTAGAGCGCCCCCCGCGCGGCCTCCGAGACGAACTCGAAGACGCGGCGACCCCGGGGCCGGAGCATCCCGGCGCGAGCGAGCGCCCGGAGCGCTTCGTCGATCGACTCGCGGCTGGCGCGGGCGGCGGCGGCGAGCCGATCGGGATCGACCTCCCGCCCGAGCACGACCGCGTAGGCGAGGAGTCGTCGCTCGGCGTCCGGGAGGGATCGGGCGCGCCGTCGGAGGTCCTCGACGAGGTTGGCGCCCCGCTCGCCGTTCGGCGGACCCCGCCGGTCCCCTTCGAGCGATTGGCGCAGCAACTGCTCGATGAGCAGCGGGTTCCCTTCGGTCTGGGCATGCCAGCGCGTGACGTCCTCCGCGCTCGGCGGCGCCCCTCCGAGCACGGCGGCGGCGAACTCCCCGAGCTCGGCGACGGTGAACGGCCGGAGCTCGATCGTGCGGAACGCCGGGCTCCGGGCGAGCTTGTCGAGCTGGGTCCGGGCGTACGACGCCGCCCCCGGGTCGGCGGCGAGCGTCGTGAGGATCGCGATCGGCGACGACCCGATCTCCTCCCCGAGGCGCCGGAGGAACTCGAGGGAGGCGGCGTCCGCGACGTGGAGGTCGTCGACGGCGAGGAGGAGGGGCTGGGAACGCGAGAGGCGCAGGACCTCGTCGATCAAGCGGGCGAGCTGCTCGCCGCGCACGGCCCCCAGTCGGCCGGCGGCGGTCGGAACGAGCGGAGGGAGGAGGCGATCGACGTCCTCCTCGTCGCCGGCCGAGGGGGCCCGGGGTCCCTGCGCGGGGGTCGCCGGGGACGGCGGGAGCGGCAGGGGAAACACCGGTCCGCGGCCCGCCGGGGGTCGCACGGAGACCGCCTCGCGCTCGCTCTCCCAGGTTCGGAACCCCTCGAGCAGCGAGTACGGCGAAGGGAGGTCCCCCGGGATCGCCCGGCTGAGGAGGACGCGGAACCCCCGGTCCCGGGCCCGCCTCGCGCACACCTCGAGGACCTCCGTCTTCCCGGTCCCGCCGGCCCCCCGGAGCAGCACGCCGAGGCCCCGGCCCGTGCGCGCCTCTTCGAGGGCCCGGTCGATCTCCTCGAGGACCTCGGCCCGGCCGATGAGAGGATGGGACGCCTCCGCCGGGAGGGGTGGGGGGATCACGGCGCCGGCCTCCGGGGGGTGCCAGGGGGAGCCCGGGGCACTCCGGTGCCGACCGCCCCCGCGTCGGGTCCGGGGGCGAAGGGGACCCCGGACTCAAGCGCGGACTTGAGCTCCTCGTACGCCGACTGGAGGCGGGGCGAGAGCTCCGTCACCTTGAGGGCGGTCGCGCGCCGGAACGCCTCGCGAGCCCCGTCCACGTTCCGCGTCTTGAACCGGAGGCGGGCGAGGTGGAACTCCCCCACCGCCTCCGCGGCCCGGAGGTGGCCCTGGCGGGCCATCTCGACCGCGCGGACGTAGGAGCGCTCGGCGTCGTCCCACTGGCCCCGTCGCTCGGCGATCTGCCCCCGGTTGGACAGGACCTGCTCCGCGCCGAGGGCGTCGGCGAGCCGCTCGAGGAGCAGACCGGCCTCCTCGTTGTCCCGCTCCGCCTCCTCGACGTGCCCGAGCGCGAGGCGCATCTCGACGCCCGAGAGGAGGGACCGGCCCGCCGCGCGCACGTCGTGGGCCCTCTCCGCGGCCGCGCGCGCCCTCTCGAGGTAGTCGAGTCCGTCCGCGGGTCGGGTCTCCCCGACCGTGACCCCCAGGTTGTGGAGCGCCCGGGCGAGCTCTCCCCAGTCCGGCGCGGCCCGGAGCCTCTCGATCGCCCGCTCGTACCACTCGATCGCGATCGGGCGCACCTCGTCCCCGAGGAGCGCGAAGGCGTTCGCGATGTCGATCGAGAGCCGCCCGAGCAGCTTCGGGTCCCCGCCCGGGAGCAGTTCCTCGAGGGCGCGGAAGCTCTCCTCGAGCGCCTCGCGGAACTCCCCCTTCTGGAACGCGAGGCGCCCGAGGAGCCGGTACGCCTCCGCCGAGCCGAGCCGGTCCCCGGTGGTCCCGAACAGGCGGAGCGCCTCCTCCGTGCGCTCCGCCGCGGACGGGAGATCGAGGTTCTCCCGGGCGATCTCCGCCCGCGCGAGGAGGAGGCGCCCGCGGACGCGAGGCTCGTCGCGGTCGATGTTCCGCACGGCCTCCTGGTACCACCGATCGGCCGCCGGATAGTGGGACGTCGCGTAGGTGAGGTCGCCGAGCCGCTCGGCGATCTCCGCCCGCTCGGCCCGGCGGTCGCCGGGAAGGGAGCCGAGGTCGAGGAGCGCCCGCTCGAGATGGTCGATCGCACGCTCGGGCTCGTCGGCGATGCGCGCGAGCTCAGCGGCCCGCCGGTTGTACTCGTAGGATTTCGCGGGCACCCGCCCGAGGAAGTAGTGCCGCCCGAGCTCCGAGAGCGCGTCGAGCGAGGACGGCGGGCTCGTCCGCTCCATCGCCTCGGCGATCCGCCGATGGAGGATCCTCAGGCGGCTCTCGGTGAGGGACCGGTAGATCCCCGCCCGGACCTCCTCGGCGGAGAACCGGAACCGGTCCCCTCCCGGCCGCTCCCGGAGGAGGTCTCGCTGGACGAGGCGCTCGATCTGCTCGGCGAGCGTCTCCTCGTCGACCCCCATCGCGTCGACGAGGAGGGGGAACGAGAATTCGGGGCCGACCGCGCTGGCGTACGCGAGGATCCGATGGAGCTCCGGGGTGAGCGCGTCGGGGTCGTCGAGGTCCGGGGAGGGGGCGCCGCCCTCCGCGCTCGGTCGCCCCTCCATCCGGGCTCGCTAGCTTCGGCGGTCCGTTAAATTCTGTCGGCGGACGGAGGAGGGGCGCCGGGAGCCTTCCGCCGCGGCGCTTCCACAACGGTTATTATCGCTCTCCTGGCTCCACGCCGTCCCATGGCCCCCGAGCCCGCGGCCGACGCGCCGGAGCCGAACGCGCTCCAGTCGATGCCCTTCCCGCGGAAGGTCACGTTCTGGGGGTTCGCGACGCTGGTGGTCCTCGCCGTCCTGTTCTACGTGTGGTGGGGCGTGTCGTTCGGGGTGTGGATCGACAACGGCGTCTACGCGGTGTTCATCACGCTGCTCCTGTTCGGGCTCGCGGGGATGTGGCTGGTCATGCCGAACCCGCCGACCCCCTCCCCGCCGCCGTAGCGCCTCGGGGCCCCGTCGGGCGGCTCAGAGCGGCTGCGCGGCGAGCGCCCAGCGGACCCCGGTCGACTCCCCGCAGGCGATGCACTTCGACGGAGCCCCGGGGGCGACGGGCGGCCCCTCCTCCGGGACGCCCAGGAGGGCCCCGTCGATCGCGGTCTCGATCGCGTGGCCGCACGCCTCCTTCCCGCACCATCCGACGACGCGCACCCGGTCCGACCCCGCGAGCTCCCCGAGCTCGGAGGCGACCCGGAAGGCGTCTCGGAACGCCGCGTCGGCGGCGGCGCGGAGGTCCCGGTCGAACGCGGTGAGCCTCTCCTCGACCCCGGCCTCGAGTGTCTCGATCGCGATCGTGGTCTTCCGACCCAGGCGGTCCACCGCGGTGACGTTCCCCGACGCCGCCTCCCGGCGGCCGACCTCGAGGCGCAGCGGGACCCCCGCGAGCTCCCAGCGGTAGTACTTGGCCCCCGGCCGATCGTCGCCGTCGTCCAGGACCGCCCGTCGGCCGGCCCGCTCGAGCCGGCTCGCGAGCGAGCGGGCGAGCGACCCGGTCGCGCCCGCGTCGCCCGGCGATGGGATCGGCACGAGGACGATCTCGTACGGGGCGATCGTGGACGGGAACACGGCGCCCTTCGCGTCCCCGTGGACGGCGACGATCGCGCCGAGCAGGCGCTCGGAGAGGCCGAACGTCGTCTGGTGAGGGTGGTGCTGCGAGCCGTCGGCCGCCTCGTAGACGATCCCGTACGGCTTCGAGAAGTTGTCGCGGTAGTGGTGGACGCTCCCGATCTGGAGCGTCCGGGCGCCGCCGACCGGGATGTCGAAGGCGATCGAGTAGTGGGCCCCGGCGAACTTGTCCCAGTCGGGGCGGCGGAGCGAGAGGTACGGGAGGCCGAACGCCTCCGCCATCTTCCGGAACGCCGCGAGGTTCGAGCGGACCCGCTCGGTCGCCGCGGCCTCGTCGACCTGGCAGGTGTGCTCCTCGAAGAAGTGGATCTCCCGGACCCGGACGAACGGGCGCGTCGTCTTGGTCTCGTAGCGGAACGTGTTGACGATCTGGTAGACGTTGAGCGGGAGGTCCCGGTGGGAGCGGACCCACAGGGCGAAGACCGGGTAGATCGCGGTCTCGCTCGTCGGGCGGAGGACCAGCGGGACGTCGAGGTCGTTGAGGCCGCCCTTCGTGACCCAGAACACCTGGGCGTCGAACCCCTTGATGTGCTCCTTCTCCTTCGCGAACTCGGGGGCGGGGATGAGGGCGGGGAACTCGACCGCCTGCGAGCCCGTCGCCTCGATCTCCCGGATCATGATCCGGTCCAGGTGGCGGCGCGCCCGCATCCCGTACGGGGTCCAGACGTTCATCCCCTTCACGCCGTAGCGCTTGTCGGAGAGGTTCGCCTGCTCCACGACCGCGAGGTACCAGTCGATGAAGGCGGTCCGCTTGTCCGGCAGCTCGGCCATGGAGGCGGCGTGAGGGGGCGGTCCGGGGAATAAGAGTATTGGAGGGCGCGCGGCCCCGGCGTCGCGGGGCGTCGGCCGGCGCCCGCGCCCGAGTCCCCCGCGCCGGGGCCGCCGCCGAGGGACGTCGCTCCACGCGAGCCGTTAAGCCGTGAAGGCGCTCTAGTTCGTGGGCCATGCGCCTCGTCGTCTGCGTCGACCGCGACGACGACCTCGGCCGCAAGGCCCAGGTCGCGGGCCCGATCGTCGGGCGGGCGAGCGTCCTCGACTCGGCCGTCCGCCTGGGCACGGTCGATCCCGAGGACTCCGACACGAACGCGATCTTCGCGGCGGTGAGCCTGCTCGACGAGCTCCGCGCCGCGGGGGAGGAGTGCGAGGTGTGCGTGCTCACCGGCTCCTCGAAGGTCGGGATCGTCTCGGACCGGCGCGTCGCGGAGCAGTTCGACCGCGTCCTGGACCAGGTCCGGGCGACGTCCGCCTACCTCGTCAGCGACGGGGCGGAGGACGAGTACCTGTTCCCGATCCTCGCCTCGCGCGTCCGGATCGACGGGGTCCGACGGGTGTTCGTCCGCCAGAGCGCGAGCCTCGAGTCGACGTACTACACGCTCGTGCGGGCGCTCAAGGACCCCAAGCTCCGGGCGAAGACCGTCCTGCCGTTCGCCTTCGTGCTCCTGATCCTCGGCTTCGCGGCGGCCGACGGGGTGTTCCTCTGGGGGGTCATCGGCCTCGCGATCGTGCTCGGGGTCTACCTCATCTTCTGGACGTTCGACATCGACGAGATGCTCATCGAGGCGCTCCGGACCGCCTCGACCGACGTCCGCACGGGCTCGGTGACCCTCGGCTTCGGCCTCCTCACGGTGACCCTCGTCGGCGTCGGCTTCCTCACGGGCTACAACCTCTACGCGGCGAACCCCGGCCTCTCGGTGTTCGACCGGAGCGTTCTCTTCGTCCAGGCGGGCCTCCTCTGGTGGATCTTGGGCGGCGTCGTCTGGGAGGCGGGCCGCGCGATCCGCCGCAAGCTCCTCGTCGGCCGCTTCCCCCGCTCGCTCGTCGTCGCGATGACGTCGATCGTGGGCCTCGGGTTCGTCAGCTACGGGATCGTCTTCCTGTTCCGCTACCTGCAGGGGATCGCGAGCGGCCCCGAGATCCCGCTCCTGGTCGCCGTGATCGTGACCGGCCTCGGGCTCGTGATCGGCGCGGGCGTCATCCAGCAGTACTTCAAGGCGACGGCCCGGCGGGCGGTCCCCCCGCCGCCGTCGGCGAGCTAGCGGCCCGGCGGCCCGAGCAGCCCGCGCGCCGCGAGCGCCTCGAGATCGGAGCGCGGGACGTCGAGCCCGCACCGCTCGCGGAGCGTCCGGAGCGTCGCGTCGAGCCCCGGGGTCTCCGCGGCGGCGCGGGCAGCGAGGGAGGCAAGATCCTCCCAGTAGTTCCAGGGAAAGACGACCCAGACCCAGGCGGTGGCCGGGATCTCCTCCGCGAAGTACGTGGGGACGAACTTCGAGTGGCCGATGTGCAGGAGCGTCGCGCTCTCCACGCGGGCCGGGCCCGCCGCCCGCAGGTGCTCCGTGGCGAGGGCGAGGCTCTCGCCGGTGTCCGTGATGTCGTCGACGACGAGCACCGACTCCCCGCGGACGGCCCCCGACAACCCCTCCGAGAGCTTCGCCGAGCCGTCCCGCGTCGCGGTCACCCCCCAGTGCTGGGCCCGAAGGGAGAGGAGGCGTCGGACCCCGAGCTGGTCGCAGAGGAGGCGCGCGGGGACCCAGCCGCCGCGGGAGAGGCCGACGATCGTCTCGGGGGCCCGCCCCGCGGCCCGGACCCGGCGGCCGATCTCGGCGACCCAGCGGTCGATCTCCTCCCAGCCGGCCCGCCGGCAGCGCGGCAGGTCGACGGTCACGGTCCGCTCGCCCGGTCTACGGGTAGAACCCGCGGGCCCGGATCGCGTCGACGACCCTCTGGATCGCGACGACGTAGGCGGCCGTGCGGTTGTGGACCCCGCGCTCCTGGGCGGCCTTGCGGACGTCCGCGTAGGAGCGGACCATCACCTGCTCGAGGCGCTCGTTGACCTGCGCGAGCGGCCAGTAGAACCCCTGGATGTCCTGGGCCCACTCGAAGTAGCTCACGGTGACCCCGCCCGCGTTCGCGAGGACGTCGGGGAGCACGGGGATCTTCTTCTGGAACAGGATCTTGTCGGCCTCGGGGAGCGTCGGCCCGTTCGCCGCCTCGGCGACGAGCTTCGCCTGCACCCGGTCGGCGTTCTTGCCCGTGATCTGGTTCTCGAGCGCGGCGGGGATGAGGACGTCGGCCTTCGTCTCGAGGAGCTCCTCGTTCGAGATCGCCTTCGAGCCGGGGAAGCCGACGACGGAGCCGGTCTTGTGCTTGTACTCCTCGACGGCGTGCGGGTTGAACCCGTCCGCCTTGTAGATCCCGCCCTTCGTGTCGGACGCCGCGACGATCGTCGCCCCCTGCTCGTCGTGGAGCAGGTTCGCGGCCACGCTCCCCGCGTTCCCGAACCCCTGCACGGCGACGGTCGCGCCCTTCACCCGGATCCCGGCGTCCTTTGCGGCCTCGCGGACGACGTACGAGCAGCCCCGCCCGGTCGCCTCGGCCCGCCCCTCGCTGCCGCCCAGGCTGATCGGCTTCCCCGTGACGACCCCCGGGACCGAGTAGCCCTTCTGCATCGAGTACGTGTCCATGATCCAGGCCATCGTCTGGCTGTCCGTGTAGACGTCCGGGGCCGGGATGTCGACCTCGGGACCGATGATCGAGGCGATCTCGCTCGCGTAGCGCCGGGTAAGACGCTCGAGCTCGCCGGGGGACATCCTCTTCGGGTCGCAGATGACCCCGCCCTTCGCCCCTCCGTAGGGGATGTTGACGACCGCGCACTTCCAGGTCATCCAGGCGGCGAGCGCCCGCACCTCGTCGAGCGACACCTGCGGGTGGTAGCGGATCCCGCCCTTCGTCGGGCCCCGGGCCATGTTGTACTGGACGCGGTAGCCCGTGAAGACCCGGAACGAACCGTCGTCGAGCCGGACCGGGAAGTTGACCGTCAGCTCCCGCTTCGGGTGCTTCAGGACCTCTCGGATCCCCCCGTTGAGGCCGATCAGGTCGGCCACGATGTCGATCTGCTGCTTCGCCGTCTCGAACGGATTTGCGGGAGAATTGCTGCCGGGCATCGTCGACTTCCTTGGACGGGGAGGGGAGCCGGCATCGGCTACTTGAGCGTAGCGCGGTGCCTGCGAAACTCGCTCACGGGAGGCATCCCCGCCGGCGTCGGAGGAGGGCTCGCCCGGGAGGACGCGGCCGAGGGATCGCCCTAGCGGTACGGGACGAAGTCGCGGCCGAGGAGCTCGCGGCCGAGGATGATCCGCATCACGTTGAGCCCTCCCTCGGCGCCGACGAGGTAGCTCATGATCCCGCGGAGGCCGAGCTCGAGGCCGGCGTCCTTCGTGTAGCCGCTCGCGCCGTACCACATCATCACGCGCTTCACGCACTCGAAGGCCACCTGGGGCGCGGTCAGCTTCACCGAGGCGACCGCGCGCTCGACCTCGCTCCGATCGGCCCTCGCGCCGTCCTGACGGGCGCGGTCGAGCAGCCAGGCGGCACGGCGGCACTGCCACTTGACCGCCTCCACCTGCGTCCAGAGGTCGACCAGCTCGAACTGCGGCCCTTCGAACTTCCCGAGGGGCCGTCCGAACACCTCGCGCCCGCGCAGATGGGCGATCCCGGCCTCGAGCGCCCGCTCGGCCGCGCCGACGCACGCGGCGCTCACGAACGTCCGCGCGTTCGAGAATCCCTCCATCGCGACCTCGAAGCCGGCGCCCTCGCGGCCCACGAGCGACGCCGCGGGGACCCGCACGTCGGCGTACGTGAGCGCCCCCGTCGAGATCCCCATCCGGCCCATGTTCTCGAACCGCTGGGTCGAGATCCCGTCCGCGCCGGTCGGAACGTAGAGGAAGTTGAACCCCTTCTCGGGGGCCTTCGTGAGCGTGAGGTGTCCCCCTCCGAGGGACTTCGCCTCCTCGACGCCCGAGACGAACGCCTTCTCGCCCCGGACAACGAACCCGTCGTCGGTGCGGCGCGACGTCGTCGTCATCGCGCCCAGGTCGCTCCCACCTCCCGGTTCGGTCGTCGCGATCCCGAGGAACGCCCGACCCTTCGTCACGTTCGGAAGAAGCTCCCGCTTGAGCGACTCCTGGCCGTGCCGGGCGAGGATGCCCCCCCAGCCCGCCTCGAGGAGGAAGAACACCGCCGTCGCCATCGAGAAGTCGCCCCGGCCGACCTCCTCCGCCGCGAGCTCCGTGAGGACGGCGCTCGCCCCCATCCCTCCGTACTCCTCGGGGACCGGCATCGCGAGGAGCCCGAGGTCGGCCATCGCGGCGATCACCTCGGGCGGGATCCGTCCGTCCCGGTCGATCCGGCGCTCGTTCGTCCGGAGGACGCGGTCGCCGAACCGACGGACCGCCTCCTGGAACGCGCGCTCTTCGTCGCTGAGGTGAAAATCCATCGGGTCGGGGACGCGAACGAGCCGTCGAGGATTTAGCCTCGCCGAACGGCGGTCCCGCGCACCCCGAATCTCTTAACCTCGGGAGCCTCGGACGGTCCGGAGCGTCGCCGTGAAGGTCCGGGTGGGCGTGAACGGCTACGGAACGATCGGCAAGCGCGTCGCCGACGCCGTCGCCCGGCAGCCGGATCTCGAGCTCGTGGGGGTCGCGAAGACCCGCCCGAACTTCGAGGCGCGGCGGGCGTTCGAACGCCGGATCCCCCTCTATCTCGCCGGGCCGGGCACGGCCGCCGACTTCGACGCCGCCGGGATCCGGACCGCCGGGACCCTCGCGGACCTCCTCGGCCGGGTCGACGTGATCGTCGACGCGACCCCCGACAAGGTCGGGCGCGAGAACCGGGCCGCGTACGAGCGCGCGGGGATCCGCGCGATCTTCCAGGGCGGGGAGAAGGCGGACGTCGCCGAGGCGTCGTTCAGCGCCCTGTCGAACTACGCCGCGTGCCGGGGGAAGCGGCGACTCCGCATCGTCTCCTGCAACACGACGGGGATCGCGCGGGCCGCCGCGGCGATCGAGCCCCGCTGGGGCGTGGAGCGCTGGGACGTCGTGCTCGTCCGCCGGGCGACGGACCCGGCCGATTCGCACAAGGGGCCCGTCAACGGGATCGTCCCGACGCTCCAGATCCCGTCCCACCACGGCCCGGACGTCCGGACGATCTACCCGGAGCTTCCGATCACGACGACGGCCCTCGTGGTCCCCACGACGCTGATGCACGTCCACGTGAACCACGTGCGGTTCCGGCGCGTGCCGGGCGGTCGCGCCGAGCTGGTCGCGGCGTTCCGGGAGACCCCCCGGTTCCGGCTCTTCGCCTCGTGGGAGCACGTGGAAGGGACCGCGCAGGCGATGGAGGTCGCTCGGGACCGTTCCGAGGGGCGGGGCGACATGATGGAGAACGTCGTCTGGGAGGAGGGGGTCCGCGTGGACGGCTCCGACGCCTACTTCTTCCAGGCGATCCACCAGGAGTCGATCGTCGTCCCCGAGAACATCGACGCGATCCGCGCGATGATGGATCTCGCGCCGGACGGCGCGGCCTCGGTGGCGATCACCGATCGCGCGCTGGGCCTCGGGCGAGCCTAGGCGCCTCGGCGGGGCGTCAGTCCCGGGGCCCGACGGGCCCGGACCAGGTCGCGAGCGCCTCGACCCGGTGGGAGGTGACGGCCCGGTCGCCGACCTGGGCGCGGACCGTGGCGATCGCCCGTTCGAGCGCGGCCGGAGGGATCCGGAGGGTGTAGCGATGCGCTCGGGCCGCGAGCGCGTCGAGGCGTCGGGCGAGGGGGACGGTAACGGTCCGGTCGCTCAGCGTCACGAGCCGGCTCGGGGGGAGACGGGTCAGGAGCTTGCGCTCCTCGACGGCGGGACCGCCGCGGTCGGGGACCTGGTACCCCGCCTTCACGAGCTCCTCGCGCACGAGGCGCCGGGCCTCGTCCGGCGAACGCGTCCCGTCCGCCCCCGACGGTCGGGGGTGCACCACGGCGAACGCGCCCTTCGGCCCGGCCCGGACCGCCTCGGCGATCGCCCGCTCGGGGGCCTCGAGGACGTGGAGGACATGGACGAAGAGCGCCGCGTCGAAGCTCCGGTCGGCGAACGGCAGCCGGTACGCGCTCGCCCGGAGGAGACGCGGCAGGCCTTTCGCGCGCGCGTGGGCGAGCATGCCGCGCGAGACGTCGATTCCCGTCACCTCCAAGCCCCGGTCGGTCAGCGGTCGCGCGATCCGGCCGGTCCCGACGCCGACCTCGAGGATCCGCTCGACCCCCTCGCGTCGGAGCTCCGTCACGAGGGCCCCCAGGGTCGCCTCGTCCAGCGGGTCCCGCGTCGCGTCGTAGACCGGCGAGATCCGATCGAAGTCGGAGGCGATCTCGCGCGTGCCCACGCTCGGCGATGGACCCTCGTGTATTTCCCGTTGGCCGGCGGGCGACGGGTCCCGGGCGAAGACCATAAGACCCGGACCGCCCCGAACCCGCCGGGGGGCAGCGCGTCGATGGACGGCAAAGTCACGGTGATCGGCCTGGTGGTGACGGATCAGGCTCGATCGCTCGCGTTCTTCACCGACAAGGCGGGGTTCGACAAGAAGACCGACATCTCGGCTCCGGGAGGCGGCCGGTGGGTCACGGTCGCTCCCCGAGGCGAGGCCCTGGAGATCACCCTCTGGCAGGTCGGATCGGCCGTCGACCCCTCCCAGAGCGCGGCCGCGCGGAGCTGGGCCCCGGCCAAGTCGCCGCCGATCGTTCTCCTCGTGCCGAACTGCCGCAAGGCCTACCAGGAGCTCAGTGCCCGCGGGGTGGAGTTCCTCCAGGCGCCGGTCGACCATCCGTGGGGGACGACCGCGACGTTCCAGGACCCGGACGGGAATCTCTTCTCGATGAATCAACCTCCGGGGTCGTGGCCGAAGGCGTAGGGAGGGGCGCTCTCCGGCGCGGTCCGGGGATCGGGACGTGGAGGCCCCTCGCCCCCGCGATGCCCCGGAGGACTCCTCGTCTCGAGCGGCGTCCCGATGACCCCAAGAATCTTATAGGGAGCGTCGCTCGCGCGCGCGCATGTATTATCTCGATCATCGCAAGGACGTCGTCCGGATCCCCCCGGCTCGGCTGGGGGCGGACCTCTCGAGCGTTCTCGTCGAGCTCGCCCAGCAGCAGTTCGAGGGGAAGCTGCTCGACGGGCAGAGCCTCGCGGTGACGATCCGTGACGTCAAGCCGATCGGCGAGGGCCACATCATCCACGGCGACGGCGGCGTCTACCAGGAGGTCGAGTACGAGACGCTCCTGTTCCGGCCCGAGATCCAGGAGGTCGTCGAGGGGCCGGTCGTCGAGATCCGGAAGTTCGGGGCGTTCGTCCGGTTCGGACCCCTCGACGGGCTTCTCCACGTTTCGCAGATCATGGACGACCGGGTGAACATCGACGAGCACAACCAGCGGCTCGTCGGCGTCGAGTCCAAGAAGGACCTCAAGGTCGGCTACAAGGTCCGCGCGCGGGTCGTCTCCCTCTCGCTCTCCGAGATCTCCCCCCGGGACTCGCGGATCGGCCTCACGATGCGCCAGCCCGCGCTCGGCCGCCTCGAGTGGATCCAGGAGGCGCACCGGAGGGCCGAGGAGAAGGGCGGCCGCAAGGCGGCCCCCCCGCCGGCCGCGCCGAAGCGCTCGTCCGGCAAGACGACCCCCGCCGCCAAGGGGCCGGTCGCCGCGGGGTGATCGCCTCCCATGATGAACCTCAAGGCGTGCAAGAGCTGCAACACGATCACCGACCAGGCGAAGTGCCCCCGGTGCGGGGGGGAGGTCTCCCGGGAGTGGCAGGGGTACCTCGTCGTCATCGATCCCGAGAAGTCGGAGATCGCCCGCAAGATGGGGATCCGCGCCGCGGGCCGGTACGCGCTCCGTGTCAAGTGAGGGGCGCGTCTGGGTCGTCCCGCCGGCGCTCCGGGCGAGCCTCGCCGAACGGTACGGACCCGTCTACGCTGGCGAGGAGGCCGACCGGCGCATCCTCGCTCTCGGCGCCTTCGCCACGTGCGGCGACCAGGTCACGGCCCGAGCCCTCGAGCTGGGCCACCCCCCGCTCGTCGGCGTCGTGGACTACAAGACCCGCCGGAACGAGCCGATCCCGCGGGACCGCTTCCGCGAGCTCGGCGCCCGCCGGACCGTGCGGGTCGCGAACCCGGCCGGGACGCTCACCGAGCGGCTGCGCTCGGCGGTCCGACAGATTGTCTCGGACGGCGGCGGGCTCGTCGAGGTCGACGGCGAGGAGGATCTCGCCGCCCTCGCGCTCGTGGAGTCGCTCCCCGCCGGAGCGACCGTTATATACGGCATCCCGGGTGAGGGGGTCTCCTTCGTCCGCGTTGACGCGGTGACGAAGGCTCACGTCCACGATCTGATCGCCCAGATGGAGTTGCGCAGGAGCGAGCGTGGAGATTAGAATCGTCGAGGATCGGGCGAACCCTCTCCTGCACCGGCACGAGATCCGGTTCGAGGTCGCGCACCCGACGGCGGCGACCCCGGCGCGCGACGCCGTCCGCGCCGAGCTGGCGAAGATCGTGAAGGCGGCGAAGGATCGCGTCGTCATCGAGCGGATGGAAGCCCGGTTCGGAACGGCCCTCACCCTCGGCGACGCGAACGTCTACGATTCCGCCGAGGCGGCGAAGTCGATCAGCCGGGAGCACATCCTCGTCCGCAACGGCCTCAAGGAGCGAGCCGCCAAGGGCGCGGCGGCGGCTCCGGCCGAGGCCGCGCCGGCGGCCCCGCCGGCCCCTCCGGCGACGCCGGCTCCGGCGGCCAAGCCGGCCAAGGAGTGAGCCGATGGCGAAGGCCCGCGTGGGACTCTACGACGTCAAGGGCGACACGTTCACGCGGACGCACCGGGCCTGCCCGAAGTGCGGCGCGGGCACGTTCCTCGCCGAGCACAAGGACCGGCGGAGCTGCGGACGGTGCGGGTACTCCGAGTCGAAGACCCCACCGCCCGCCCGCAGCAAGCCGGCGAAGCCGGCGTAGCGGGTCCCCGATCCCCCTCGGCCGAGCCGCGGTTCGAGGGCGGGCGGAGCGGGGAGTTCGGTCGACTCCCGCGGAGGCGGGAAGCTAAAGCCGAGGGCCGGCTGGCGGCCCTCGGTTCGTACCGGGCCCGTAGTATAGCTTGGATATCACGGAGGCCTCCGGAGCCTCAAACCCGGGTTCGAATCCCGGCGGGCCCGTACCATTTTCCTCACGGAACCCACTCGGGCGGTCGGCTCCAGCCCGGGGGAGAAGCCTTGCCGACCCGCCGGGCGATCCTCACCGAATCGTTCGGGCGGCTCGCGGCGGGATAGCGCGGCCTGTCGCGTGACCCTCCCGGCGCTGCTGCGTAAGTCTGGTGACGCCGTAGAGGCTCACGGTCGTCCTCCGGCAATTCGGCTCCCAGCGGTGGCCGGGTCGGCTCCATCGCGGTGTGCGTGCCCGTCGATCTTCGAGGTCTTCCTCTGAGAACTCACGAGGCCGCGCTCCCAACCCGCGGGCCCAGCGTCACTTACGTGCACTCGCGGCGAGATTCCCGGAGTGTACCTTTGAATGCGACTTCAGCTTGACGCTCGCCCGCACGAGCGCCCGAATCGCCGGCGCATCGAACTTCCCCGCTTCACGAATGTCGATGGCCCGGGACTTGCCGTCCAACTGTGCGTTGAAGAGCTTCTTGGGATCGGGGAGGCGCGAGCCGTCGGGGAACACGATCCGGACGCGCTCCTTGAGCGGGACCACGATGCAGACGATGCCGTAGCGCTCGAACGTAGCGCAGCCCAGCGGGCGGCCCGGTCTCCTCCACTTCGAGGCCTCGACGATCTCGGGTTCCGACGCGTGGATCACCGACCGAATCCTCTCGAGGGTCTCGCTCCGCCAGTCGGGCAGGGCCGCGATGATGGCATCCACGTCCGGGCTTCGGACGGTCACGCCCCCCGGCATCGAGTCTCGCGATTTAGGGACTCGGACCCCCGAGTCGGCGTGTGCTTGGCTTCGTCCGCGTCTCCGGATACGGGGCGGTCTCGCAGAGGGCCCCGGGGGCCTGTGCCCCTCCCCCGAAGGGAATCCCCCTCAGTCCCACACCCGTTCGAGCCCGGGGATCCTCGCGAGTTCTCGGTCGTTCGTCACCAGAGGAACTCGGCGCGCTACAGCGTCGGCGGCGATTAACCGATCGTGAAGCTCGGGGACGTCCAGGTCCAAGAAGACTCCCCAGCCGGCGGCGTCCAGGGTCGACAGCCGGATGTAACCGCCGGCCCGGATCTGATCGACGACCTCCTCTACCAGTCCCCTCGGATGCTCAAGTCCCAGCCTCCCCCGGAGGGC
>JASIEC010000141.1 GCA_030046135.1 Thermoplasmata archaeon
TGGGCCCTTGGTCCGGACTCAGCGTGATCGCCGGCGTCACGCTGAACGAGGTCGAGGCCTGGTTCGAATCGGCGTCGGTCGCGACGACGTTCTGCCCCCCGTCGTCCCCCTGCGGGACCCCGGGCACCGTGAACGTGCACGGGGATCCGATCGACGCGGGAAAGCTCCCGGTCCCGTTCGTTTGGCACGTCGAAGCCACCGACTTTCCGTCGAAGGTAAACGAGACACTCACGTCAGCTCCGAAGTTGGATCCGGCAGCGGAGACGAGGCTTCCCGGGCCACCGATAGGGACGTCCAGCTTGAGAACGGGGAGGGAACTCCCCGACAGCACGAACTCGGCTCCTGCGCAGTCCGAGCTCCCGTCGACGGCCCAGTACGCGTAGGTCCCGGGAGGATCCCCGGACGGGACGGCAACGGTCGCATTGAACTCGCCCTCGGCGCCGCTCGCGGCCGGCGCCCCCACCAAGAACCTCAACGAACCGTTGGGTGCGGCCCAGTAGACCGAGGTGGTTCCCACCGAGGAGAAACCTCGCCCCTGGAGTTTCACCGAAGAGCCCGCCGCCCCCCGGGCGGGATCGGGCGAGGCCACGGTGAGGCTCGCCGTCCACGATTGGCACCCGATCGAGGCCGGGGGCACGGCGGTGAGATTGAAGGGATAGTTGGCGCACGTCGCATTGGGGGTATAGTTCTCGAGGGACCAGAACTCGTACGGCCCCGGAGGGAACGCCGTCGTGCTGTTCTTGGACGGCACTGTGACGTTCACGTAGAAGTCCTCCGCGGCGCCCGCCGGGATCGACGTCAGATAGAGGACGGACCCCCCCGAGAAGTTGGACATCCAGATCGTGAACGAGCCCAGGGGACCCGAGGTCCGATTGTAGTAGCCCGAGCCCTCGAGCTCGACGACGGTCCCGGCGATTCCAGCGGCGGGCACCGGAGCGACGACCGCGAGAGCCGCCCCGTACCCGACACAGTTGAAGGCGGGGGGCGGGGTGGGCGGCGTCACCGAGCCGCGAACGCCCGCGACGCCGATGGACGGTGCCGCGGTGCCGGAGGACCCGGGGACCGCTGCGAACATCGCGATCACGACGGCGAAGAGCGCGAAGGCAAGGAACAGGGACGTGCACCTCGTCCGACACGAGCAACCGCCGAGTGAGCGGGGCCTTCTCGTCACGGCTGGGGAGGACCTCCACGCCGAAGATCGGTCGCCGCCCCGCCCCTCATCCTATCTCGCTGCCTCCCTCGCACCTAGAGCGCCGGTCGGACGCGTCGGACTCCCCACAAGCGGGTCGTAGAATAAAGTGAATCCACGTCCGCCTGGCGGGCTGCCTTCCCCAGCGAGGGGCCCCGGTTTTCCACAGCGCGCGTACGGAGCGATAGTGCTCGAGTTGGCGTGTCCTGTCCCGGAGAGGGGAGGTAAGTCACTGACCGCGGCTTTCGGGTGCGAGACGGACGGCGTGAAGCTCCCCCCTTCGGTGGCTTCGATCGAAGCTGGATCACGAGCCTCGTTTTCCTCAAGAGAGCGGTTGTCCGGTCGAACCGGGACATCGCTCGCCCAGGCGACGCCGGGGCCAAGGTTCCGTCAATCCCGGTCGCGGGTCAGAGGGTCACTACCCTGAGACCCAGGCTCGACGCGGCTTCGGAGAGGCTACGGTCTCGAGTCACCAGGGTGTGACCCGAAGCAACTGCGTGACCCGCGATCATCACGTCGGGCGCCCCGGGAGATCTCCCCGTCCGCTGGAGCTCCGCCCGAAGCTCCCCTGCGCGACGGGTTCCATCCAAGTCGAACGGCTCGATCGGGATCTGGCGGAGGAGGAGCTCGACCTTCGCCCTCTCGGAGCGGGACTTCGAGAACTCCACTCCGGAGAGGATCTCGAACACGGCCACCGCGCTGAGCACCGGGAGCAGCCCTTCGGCTTCGAGCCCCTTGACCACCGCAAGGGCCTTTCGATCCCCTGAGAGGATGTCGATCAGAACGCTCGAGTCAACTGTCACGCCCACGGACCGTCCTCCGGCTCCGGCCGAACCGAGCTCGCTCAGCTCTCAGCTCCAGGGCCCGCATCTCCTGAATCCCCTCTCGAACGAGACGTGCGTCTTCGCGACTGAGGACCCCCGCGAGCCGTCCGAAGGAGGGTCGGGAGTCCGCAAGAAGCCGATTGATGGTGTCGGTGAAGCTCTCGCCCGGCCGCTTGGCCAGACGAAACCTCTGGTAGGCCGACTTCTCCAACGATACGGTACGGCTCGTCACAATCGACACATCGATAGACATCTATAGGTCGATTACCAGGAAGGGATGACATCGAAACCTCCCAGATCGCGGACCGGGCTCCCAAGGGGCAACGCGGAGGTGAGGCCCCAGGAGGCTGCGCCCACGTTCGGGTCCGCTCGATGGGCATTCGGTGCAATTCTGCTTGCACCCTGCGATCCTCCGAGCGCACCGTCCGTACGTACAGCGATTTCCTCAGCGCTATAGCTGGCCGGCGGATAGGCGGACGGTTGCGTCTCGCGGGACCCCGATGGCTCGGCAGTTGCTGAATCGAGTTGCGAAGAAGGTCCTGACCGAGTCGCTGCGAATCCGCCCCGGAGAGAACGTCGCGGTCGAATCGTGGAATACAGGCCTCGACTTCGCGAGGACCGCCGTGTTGGAGGCGCGCCGGATCGGCGCGACCCCCGTTTTGCTTCTAGAAGACGAGGACACGTTCGTCGCGAGCCTGCGAGAGAGCCCGACGAAATTCGCTGGGACGATGGGCCGGCACGAAGTCGCGCTCCTCTCCCGAACGAACGGTTACGTTTTCATTCCGGGCCCCCTTCTTGGGGGCTCGCCGAGGCTCTCGCGGGCCTCGCTTTCGAGATCGACGGCCTACAACCCGTCCTGGTACGAGGCGGCGAAGAAGGCCCGGCTGCGCGGGGCTCGAATGCTGTTCGGGTACGTCGGTCCCGATCTTGCCGGGATACTTCGGCGACCGTTGGGTCAGGTTGTCGAGCATCAGCTAACGGCGGCTCTGACGGACTTTCGGAGAGTCCATCGCACAGGGTTGGCTCTGTCCGGGAGATTGAGGGTCGGGGCTCGTCTAACTCTAACGTCCGACGGCGAAACCCTGAGCTTCGGCTTGGGAAGGGAGGAGGCGCTCGACGACGGTACGGTCAGCGCTGGCGACGTGACCCGAGGCGAGAACATAACGAACATACCGCCGGGGTACTACGCACGAGAAGTCGCCCCGTCGACCCTCGAGGGAACCGTCTGCCTCTTCGCTCCGGTGCCACGAATCGGCGCCGTAGCGGATCTGCGATTGCAGTTCAAAGAAGGTCGCCTCACGCGCTGGGAAAGCGACTCGGCCCAGCGTGAGGTCAATCGACTAGTGGAAGACACTCCCCGGGACCGTCGCACGCTCAGTGCCCTCGTGATCGGGCTCAATCCGGCCTTGCGCCGGGGGTTCGGGCAGGACCGGCTGGTCGAGGGGGCGGTCTCCTTCTTCGGACTGCTCCAGAGCACAACTCGAGGTCCCACGCTCAAGGTGGGGTCGCGGACCTTGATCCGAGATGGCGCAGTTGACCCAGCCCTCATGCAGCCCTAGTCCGGACCCGGGATTGCCTCTTGGGTGAAGCTCATGCCCTGCCGGGGCCGTCCAATCGGAGGCTTCGGCCCCAACCTACGGCCCGTCCGCTACGGGGAGTTGAGGATTCCAGGCAACTTCCCACAAGTGTCCGTCAGGGTCTTCGAAGTACCCCGCGTACCCGCCCCAGAACGTCGGGGCCGCCGTCTTCACGATGCGGGCCCCGGCGGTGCGGGCTTGATTCATCACCTCGTCCACCTCGTCCTGGCTGTTGACGTTGTGCGCGATCGTGAACTCGGTCGAGCTCTTCGGCTGCGCCGGGACCGTCGCGTCCCACGCGATCTCTTTGCGCGGGTAGAGTGCGAGCATCAGATTCCCCTGCAGCGGAAAGAACGCGACCGCACCGTGCTCGAACTCGGTGCCGACGATCCCCTCCGACGGCAGCCCCAGCCCGTCCCGGTAGAATCGCAAGGAACGCTCAAGGTCCTCGACGCCGAGGGTGAGGACGCTGACGCGGGGCCTCATGACCCCCGAAACTCGACCCGCGCTATATTACTCGGGGCCGAGGGGCCGGAACGGTCGCTTCACGAGCGCTGAGCCTCGTCGCCTCTACGGCACGACAAGGAGTGAGGGGCAGCGGGCGACCCGAGGTTCCGGTCCGTTCGGGCTGGCAAGAGTTCCGTCCGAGTGGGAAGAGACCATAACCCGCCTTGGCGGTGCCGCCACGGGCGGAGGGAATGACGTGCCGGCGGTCGCGTCCGAGTCGGAATTCCGCCGATCCCACAAGAACCTGAAGTCGCCCCTTCTCAAAGTGGAGTTCGTGAACTGCCCGGTGGAGGCCTCGATGGGGATCCTTGGCAAGAAGTGGACGCTCCTCATCGTCCGGGACATCGGCGCCTACGGAGTCGATCGGTTCAGCCGGCTCCGAAAGTCGCTGCCTCAGATCCCGCCCAAGGTCCTGGCCACCCGCCTGAAGCAGCTGGAGCGAGAGGGTTTCGTTCGACAACGGGTCGAGAGGGACACCCCGCCGCGCGTGGTCCGATGGTCGCTCACGGAGAAGGGCGTGGACGCCATCCGCGTGGGGATGGTGATGAGCGCGTTCGGCTCGCGCTGGTGCGCCGCCTCGATCTTCGCGGACGGCCGGTCGCGAACGATGCGCGAGATGTACAGCCCGGACGCGCTCGAGCTGTTCCTCAAGATCGTCTAGCGAAAGGTGTCCGTTCGCTCACTGGCCCGCTTATCGCTCACCGGGTCGTCGGACCGCTCGGACGGGGGACACCATGCCGCCGATGATCGATCTGTACGCCCGTGAGGACCTCTTCCCGCAAGGCTCGGACCGCAAGCTCGCCGAGGAACTCACCCTCGCGGTGCTCCGGGCCGAGGGCGTCAAGGCCCCGGGGCCGTTCCATCTGAACAACACGGCGGCCTACATCCACCGGCTCCCCCCGCACACTGTCCATACTGCGGCGACGGACTCCGCGAAGACCGTTCGTGTCCAGGTCATCACGCCTCCCTCGGTCCTCTCGCGCGACGGTCAGCGGCAGCTCGTCAAGGAGATCACGGAGATCGTCGCCCGGGTCGCCGGGGATTCCACTCTCCCCGCACGGACCTGGGTCATCCTCACCGAAGCCGCCGAAGGGGGGTGGGGGCTCGCCGGGACCGCCTTCGGGAAGGAGGAGTTCGCCGCTCTCGCGGCGAAGGCGGCGGCCGCCAAATCGACCCCCCGTCCCTAGTTCGTCGAGAGCCGAGCTGCCAGAGCGAGCCCCTCCCCAACGAAGGCCGAGGATTCCGCGCGGGCGCGAAGGAGCTCCGGCCTACCGACCCCCAAGACCGACACGGGCCGAGTTCTAGCTCACGGTGACCATGACCGAGGCCGGCTCCTCCGGACGGGTGGCGAGTTCGCGGGAGTCTCGTCTCGGGTGGGAGGTCCACGTTGCCCCGAGCCTCCCGGTCGTCACGTCAGACTTCGCGCCCGGCGAGCACGAACGGCCCTGGCCTCCGATCCCGTCCACGCTCGTCTACGGAAAGCGGGACGCGGTGGTCGTCGACTCGTTCATCACCGCGGCGCAGACTCGGGCCCAAGCGAGCTGGATCTCGTCGAAGCGGAAGAGACTCACGGCGATCTACGCCACCCACGGGCACGGCGACCATTTCTTCGGCGCCGGCCTCCTTCGATCCGCGTTCCCCGGGGCCCGCTTCGTCGCCCATCGCGATGCCATCCCGGTGATGAGGCGGCAGGTCTCTCCGGACTTCCTCCGGAGCTTCTGGGAATCGCGGTTCCCCGGGCAGCTCCCGAGTCCCCTCGAGACCGCGGAGTCGCTCGACGACGAGGCGCTGGAGCTCGAGGGAGAGAGGCTGGAGGTCGTTCCGTTGGGGTTCACGGACGTCGAGGGGACCTCCTGCCTCCACATTCCCTCCCTGGGCCTGGTCGCCGCGGGGGACGCGGTGTACAACGGCGTGCACCCCCGGCTGGTGGAGGCGATCCAGCAGGGAAAGCTCGAGGACTGGCTGAGAGCGCTCGACAGGATCTCCTCCCTCGACCCGAACTTCGTGGTCGCCGGCCACAAGGACCCGAGGCTCGAGGACACGCCGATCGCCGTGGGAGAAACGCAGCAGTACATCGTCGCCCTCCAAGGACTTGCGAAGAAGGCGACCTCGAAGATCGACCTCTACGAGACGATGCTCAGGCGGGACCCCGGCCGGCTGAACCGAGGCGCCCTCTGGAGTTCCGTAGGCGCCCTCCTCCCCTAGGATCGAGGGGTCGCAGCTCCGACGGCCCTCGGACGGAGAGGGCTGCTCCCGCGGACCCCCTCTCAGACCGGGGCGACACTCCTCGATCCTTCGGGCGCTCAGCCGTCGTCTTTTTTGACCCGACCCCGTTGAGGGATCGCGCTCGAGTCCTGCTCGGGGGACGATGGAAACTCCGGAGGTACGCTACGCCCGCAGCGGGAGCATTCGCATCGCCTACGAAGTGTTCGGGTCGGGTCCGATCGATCTCGTGTACGGTCGGACGGCGATCTCCCAGCTCGAGCTCGTCTGGGAGGAGCCGGCGGTCGCCGAGTACTTCCGAGAGCTCGCCTCCGTGGCTCGGATCATCCTGTGGGACAAGCGGGGGGTGGGCCTGTCCGATCGAGCCGTGGGAACGCCGACCCTCGAGGACCGGATGGACGACGTCCGGGCGGTGATGGACGCGGCCGGGAGCCAGCGGGCCGTGATCTTCGGATCCACGGACACGGCGGCAATGGCGCTCCTGTTCGCGGCGACGTACCCGGAGCGGACGCTCGGGCTCCTGCTCATCGAGCCGATCGTCCGAGGGACGTGGGCCCCGGACTTTCCGTTCGCGCCGCGACGTGAGGAGGTGGAAGAGTCGATCCGACAGGCCGACGACGACTGGGGCTCGAGAGCCCACATCGACCGATTGGTCGAGCTGTCGGCCCCGAGTCGGAGGGCCGACACCGAGTTCAAGCGATGGTTCGGCCGCGTGATCCGGTTCGGCTCCTCACCGTCCGCGTCGGCGGCCCTCGCACGGATGAACCTGGCCATCGACGTCCGGTCGACCCTTCCGGCCGTCCACGTGCCGACGCTCGTCCTCAAATGTCCCGGCGACCGGTCGGTTCGCGAAGAGAGCTCGGACTACGTGGCGGCGAAGGTGGCCGGCGCGCAGCTCGTCTCGATCCCCGGGAAGGATCACTTCTTCTGGGCGAACCCCGAGGCGTGGGCGGCGTCCCTCCATGCCCAGAAGGAGTTCCTCACCCACTTGCCGACGAGCGTGTCGGACGAGGAGCGGGTGCTCAAGTCCGTCGTCTTCGCGGACATCGTCGGCTCCACCCGACTGGCGTCCCGGCTGGGAGATCAGGCTTGGCGAAGTCTCCTGGAATCGTTCGTCGGAGTCTCCCGGGCCGAGGCGATGCGCTTCCGTGGGCGCCTGGTGAAGACGACCGGGGACGGGTTCCTCGCCACCTTCGATGGTCCGACCCGAGCGGTCCGATTCGCCCAGTCCGCCCGGGACCACGCGAAGGAGCAGGGGCTGGACCTTCGAGCGGGAATCCACACGGGGGAGTGTCTCGTCACGGAAGACGACGTGGTCGGGATCGCGGTCCACCTTGCCTCTCGGATCTGCGACTCGGCCGAGGGGGGCGAGGTGGTCGCCTCCCGGACCGTTCGCGACCTCTCCGTGGGTTCCGAGGTCCGGTTCGAGGGACGCGGCGTTCACCAGTTCAAGGGTATCGAGGGCAGCTGGGAGACCTTTCTCGTTCCCTCCCGCTAGAACCCTACCGAGTACATCGGCGATCGGGACAGAATCCGTAGCCCGATGCTCAAAGCGCGGATCGTTCTACCCGGCCCATGTCGATCGCCGTTGCTCAGGCCCGCACGATCGGCCCACTCACGCACGGGCCGGGGTGTTCGCCCGACGGCTTCGTTCCGCTCCGGGTTCCCGGACCTCTACCGGCGCTGTCGCGGGCGGCCGTCGTAAGAGCCAGTCTCACTCCTCCGGGGGGAATCGGTTCCGACGCGACGTCGACCCGTGCCGCCAGTCGTTGGGCTGCCGGTGACCCCTGACGAGTTCGTGCCGTGAGCCCGGTCAGGACTTCGGTCCGGGCGAGTCCCGCTACTTCGCTCGACGGTACCGGTGGAGAACAACTCCGTTCCGGAACGTCCACGACCGCAGGTGCCGAAGGTGGCGGGGACGAGCGAGCGGTCCGAAGAGCCTGTAGCGACCCTGCCCGAGGATCACCGGGACGACCGAGAGGAGGTACTCGTCCACGAGATCCTGGTCGATCAGAGCCCGGGGGAATGCGACGCCCCCGGGAACCAGGAGATTCTTCCCCGGCTGTCGCTTGAGCCGCCCGATCTCGCTCTTGAGGGGCCCTCGCGCGATCACGGAGTTCTGCATCGTAGGAGTTCGGAGGGTCCTGGAGAACACGACCTTCGGGGTCTCGACGATCGAGCGGGCCTGCTCCCGCCAGTCGTCCGGAGTGGAGGGATCGGAGAACGCTTTCGGCCAGAATCCGCTGAACTGTCGATACGTCCCCCGGCCCAGCAGGAGGGTGTCCACTCGCGAGGCGGCCGTACGCTCGAGGGCCTTGCGCAGCTCGGCCCAGTACTTTCGGTCGCCGATCGGAACGAACCCGTCTTTGCTGTCGGCGAACCCGTCTAGCGTCATGTGCATCTGGAGCACGACGTCTCGCAACGGAGCCACCGACCTGCGGGGGATCGAACCCGCCGATCCGTCTTGACGCTTTCACGAGATCCTCGAATCGCCTCCCGGTTACGAGTCGGGCCCCCAGGTCTTGTTGAGGGCGATCCATCGAGTCCAGCTTCCCGCTGGGTGCCATTCGCAGGGGGGGTTGTGCGGCAGCAACTCTGCTAGATTCGTGGGACATCCCGTCGTACCGCTCGGGTTCGAAGGCCGAGCTTAAGTCCAGGAGGCCGTTGGTCGCGCGTCCCCACGGGGGTGTTGCGGAAGCGATGAGTCCCCCGGCCAAGCTCGACCACGCGGAGCTCGTGTCGAAGGACCCCGCCGCGACCCAAGGGTTCCTCGAGCGGACCTTCGGATTCAAGTTCACCGTCATGGGCCCGGAGATGGGCCACTACCGGATGCACGGCCGGAGCGAGGGCGCGGCCGTCGCGGCGATCGGCATCCGCGAACCGATGGGACCCGAACGCCCGGGCGCGGTCCCGTACGTGACGGTGGCGAGCCTCGAAGAGACGCTGAAGGCCGCCCAAGCGGCCGGGGCCAAGGTCACGATGCCGAAGACCGAGATTCCGGGCGTGGGGTGGACCGCCATGTTCGTTGCCCCCGGAGAGGTCGCGATCGGCCTCTTTCAGAACAAGTAACGGCCCGCGCGGTCGGGAGAGTCTCCCGGTCTCGACCCCGAGGCGTGGGCAGGTCCCAAGCTCAAGTAGGCCCGCCTCTACCCCGGGCCGAACCCACGGACGCTGAGAACTTGCCCGGGACCGAGGATCTGTTCACCCCCGTTCACAAGGGGCTCCGAGCCATGCTGTCGAGCCTCGCCGAGCATGTCCAGACGAACGACTTCGCCGATCTCGCCGCGACGCGAGCGCTGGCGGTCGACCTCGAGAGCGACTTCGCGACGGCCCGGTCGGCCGGCTGTGCACTCTGCATCATGGCCTCCCACGCGCAGGACGAGGAGAAGTTCGTCTTCCCGGGGTCCGCCTCGTTCGCGAACGCCCTGGTCACGTCCCTCATCGCGGAGCACCACGAACTCACCCGTCAGGAGCTCGAGATCGTCCGTTCCACCCACGAACTCCTCGGGAACAGTTCTCCGGACGACCGGATCCGGGCCGGGATCCGGATCTCTCAAGCGGTCAACCGATTGGTCGTCGGCTACCTGACCCACATGAATCGAGAGGAAGAGGAGCTCGTGCCCGCGATGAAGGAGCACCTGACCAACCCCCAGATGCTGGCGATGCGGGGCGGGATCATCGCCGGGCTGCCACCCGATCGGCTCCGAGCGATTCTCGGCTGGATGCTCCCATCGCTCAACGTGAACGAGCTGGTCGATTTCATCGGGGGCGTTCGGTCGGGGGCACCCCCGCCGCTGGTTAAGATGGTCACCGATCTCGGCGAAGCCCGGGTCGAGCCCGCTCGGTGGGGCGAGGTACGGCGCCGGTTGGGCCTGTAGTCCGCGCCCTACGTCCCGCGGGTGGTCTCGGGGGCCAGCGGCTCCGTGAGCCTTGGGTCGACGACACCCGCGGTCCCGTGCCCGCCCTGCTCCGGGTCCTCGGCCCGGGTGCGAGGGACGTGCCCGATGAAGAACCCGGTGAAGGCGAACGCGACCAGGACGCAGAGCATCAGGATCAGGAACAGCTCCCCGTAGGTGGTGGCGAGCGCGCTCTGGATCCCCGTCGGGGTCGTGGCGCCCGAGGATAGGACGCCGATCCTCCAGGCGCCGAACGCCGTGAGGAGCGATAGACCGACCGCGCCGCCCAGGCTCTGGAAGAACCGGCCGAGACCGATCGCCGCCCCGACCTCCGCGGCCGGAGCCTCGTTCTGCACCGCGATCGTCGTGCCGGAGAGCGCGAGGCCGAGCCCGAA
>JASIEC010000142.1 GCA_030046135.1 Thermoplasmata archaeon
GGCCGGTCCGAAGTCCACGGCGCGGACCTCCTGGCGCAGGCGGTCGGCGACCTCGAGGTGCGCCTCCATCCAGTCCGGGTAGTAGAGGTCCTTCAGGAGACGCAGCGCGAAAGCGTCCGAGCCCTCGGTCTGAAGGGTCTCCCTCCAGCGGCTGGCGACCGACCGCGTGTGGGCGTCCGCGTAAGCGGCGCCGCTCACGAGCACGACGCTCCGGACCCGGTCGGCCCGATCGAGGCCCATCCTGAGGGCGAGGAACGCCCCGGCGCTGAGGCCGACGAGGTGGGCGGCCGGGATCTCACGACGATCCAGCAGCCGAAGGAGGTCGTCGGTCATCTCGTCGAAGGAGAACGTCGACCCGGGCGGCGCCGGGCTCTTCCCGTGGCCCCGGAGGTCGGGGGCGAGGACCCGGAACTCGTCGCGGAGCGGCCCCACGACCCCGTTCCAGACCGACCGGTCCCCTCCGAGACCGTGGAGGAGCACGACCGCCGGTCCCGTCCCCTCGTCGCGGGTCTCGAGGTCTACCGGAGAGCTCGCGGCCGCCGACACCGGGCGCCCCGACCCCCCGGCGTTCATTACCCCTCGGGCGACCCGCCGGATCCGGACGCCGGGGACGGGCCCTCGGGTCGCTCGGAACGAGGTCTAAAGAGCGGGCAGGGGCTTGCGAACGGCGATGGCGCGCGGCGTGATGCTGATGAGCGGCGGGATCGACTCCCCCGTCGCCCTCCACTACCTCCTACGGCAGGGGCACGACGTGATCGCCGTCCACATGGACAACCGGCCGTTCACCGACGACTCCCCGCTCGAGAAGGTCGTCGACCACCTGGCGCTGCTGCGGGAGCGGTACCACCAGCCGATCCCTCTCTACGTCGTCCCCCACGGCTCGACGCAGGTGACGCTGATGCGCACGACCGACCGGCACGTCGGCTGCATCCTCTGCCGGCGGTTCATGTGGCGCTCGGCGGAGAAGGTCGCGGAGCGGGAGGGGGCGACGTTCCTCGCGACGGGGGAAGCTCTCGGCCAGGTGGCGTCGCAAACGCTCTCCAACATGCGCAGCGCGACCGCGGCGGTCCGGCTGCCGATCGTTCGGCCCCTGATCGGCTTCGACAAGCAGGAGATCGAGGCGGTCGCGAAGGAGATCGATACCTACTCCATCTCCACCCGTCCCGGGGTCTGTTGCCAGGCCGTCCCGGACAAGCCCGCGACGCGATCGAACCTCATCCAGATCGGCCGGGAGGAGGAGCGGGTCGATGTCGACCAGATCGTCGACGACTGCCTCCGTCGGGCCCGCGTGATGTGACGGGACGGGGTCTGCTCCCCCGGGCGCGGCCCCGAAGCACGGGAGGGGGCGGCGACATCTCCGCCTACGGTTTGAAATAGTCGAGCCCACCGTCTCCCCCGCATGGCAATGCCCAGTTCGAAGGCGTACCCGACCACGGCGTTCATCCTGAGCCTCATCGGCGGGATTTTCATCCTGCTCGGGGGAATCTACACCGCGGCGATCTACGCGTTCATCGGGTCGGCGCTGTTCGACTTCTTCCCCGGTCTGGGGTCGCTCCTGATCGCGCTCGCGGTCGTGGCCCTGATCTTCGGACTGATCATCATCGTCGGGGCCGTGATGCTGCGCTCCAACCCGGAGTCCTCCCGGACGTGGGGGATCGTCATCCTGCTCCTGTCGATCTTCAGCTGGATCGGCGGCGGCGGATTCGTCATCGGCTTCATCCTGGCCCTGATCGGCGGGATCCTCGCGATCACCTGGCACCCGCCCGCGGTCGCCCAGGCGGCCTGGACCTCGACCCCGGTCGCGCCCGCGGCGCCCCCGATGGGCGGCGCGCCGGCCGCGTCCTCGGGCCAGAGGTTCTGCGCCTCGTGCGGCTCCCCGAACGCCGCGAACGTGCAGTTCTGCGCGAAGTGCGGCGCCCCGATGCCCCCGGCCTAAGCGTCCCTCCCGGGCCGCCCGCTCCCGCCCCCTGCCGTGGCCCCGTCCCGTCCGGGCCCGCTAGGCTGAAGGGCGGGACCGCCCGTCCGCGCCCGGCGGTTCCGACCGGATGAGCGCGAAGCTCCGGCTCTGCTCGGGCGGCGGGGGCTTCGAGTTCCTTCCCGACGGCCCGCGGTCGCTCGATCTCACGGCGATCCGCCAGGGTCTCGAGGCGAACGGGGTGCCCGTCGTCGATGCCCGGGTCCTCCTCATTGCCACCGTCGGACCCGAGGTGACGATCAGCCGGCGGGGCCGCCTCCTGTTCAAGACTTCGGATCCGGAGGAGGCGGACCGGTCGTACCAGCGCCTCCTCGCGCTCGTCCCTCGCCTCCGGGCGGAGCTCGAGTCGGCGCCGCGCCGCCCGGCAGGTTAAGCGCCCCGGCGAGCTAGTTCCCGCGCTCGATGCGCGAGGTGTGGGTGCTCGGAGCGGCGTCGAACCGCTTCGGGAAGATGGCGGAGACCGCCCGCGAGGCGGCGACGCGGGTCTCCTGGGAGGCGATCCACCAGGCCGGGATCGACCCGAAGGCGATCGGGCACACGTTCGTCGCGAACTGCTTCGGGGTCGCCGACCACCAGGCCCACCTGGGGCCCCTCATCAACCAGGGGCTCGGGATCCCCGAGGTCCCGTCGGTCACGCTCGAGTCCGCGTGCTCCTCCTCCAGCGCGGCGCTCCACGAGGCGTTCGTCCACGTCGCGGGCGGGTTCGCGGACGCGGCGCTCGTCGTTGGCGTCGAGCGCCTCTCGACGATCGACACGCTCCAGGCGACCAGCTACTTCGCCATCGCCGCGGACTACCCGTTCGAGACGAAGAACGGGGCGACGTTCCCGGGGCTCTACGCGACGCTCGCGAGCGCGTATCGGGCCGCGTTCCGCACGACCCCCGAGATGTTCGGGGCGATCGCCGTGAAGAACCACGCCAACGCCGCGCGGAACCCGCACGCCCACTTCCAGAAGGAGATCACGATGGAGACGTACCTCGCCTCCCCCGTGATCGCCTCCCCGCTCCGGCTCTACGACTGCTGCCCGTTCTCGGACGGCGCCGCGGCGGTCGTCGTCGCGGCGAAGGAGTCGGTCCGCTCGCCCGTCACCGAGCCGCTCGTCGTCCGGGCCTCCGCCCGGGCGGGGGCGGTGACCGACATGCACGACCGGACCGACCTCCTGGGCCTCCCCTCGACCCGTCGGGCCGCCGAGCTCGCGTTCCGCCAGGCGCACCTTACGCCGCGGGAGATCGACTTCGCGGAGGTCCACGACTGTTTCACGATCGCCGAGGCCCTCGCGCTCGAGGACCTCGGGTTCTACCCGAAGGGGACGGCCGCGCAGGCGTCGCTCGACGGGGCGACCGCCCGGGACGGCACCCTCCCCGTGAACCCGTCGGGCGGGCTCAAAGCGAAGGGCCATCCGATCGGGGCCACGGGGGCCGCGCAGGTCGTCGAGATCTTCGAGCAGGTGAACGGCCTCGCGCGCGGTCGGGAGGTCCCCCGCACGGGGACGGCGCTCGCCCACAACGTCGGCGCGACGGGCGGCTCCTGCTCGGTGCACATCTTCGGGCGGCGCTAGGGGGCGGTCACGTCGGCCGACGTCGCGAACCCTCCGCACTCGGTCGCGGAGTTCGTCCGGGGCTACGAGCAGGAGGACCGGCTCCGGGGATTCCGGTGCCGCTCGTGCGGGTTCGTCACGGCGACGTGGGGGCTCGCCTGCAGCCGCTGCGGGGCCGGCGGGCTCGAGGAGGCGGTCCTCGCCGATCACGGCACGGTCGCCGCGCTCACCGTCGTCCACGTCCCGGGAGAGGAGCTCCTCAACGAGGCGCCGTACGCGTACGCGGTCGTGGAGCTCGACGGCGGAGGTCGCGTCACGGGCTGGGTCGCGGGGGTTGCGCGGGACGAGGAGCTCTCCATCGGAGCAAGGGTCCGCCGCGTCGCGAGCTACAAGCCGGGCGTGCAGTTCGAGAAGGACCCCTCGTCCCGAGGGGAGTGAGCCCGGGATGGCGACCCCCCCCACGACGACCGTCGAGCGTCCGTGGATCGCCCACTACGCTCCGGGAGTTCCGGATCACATCGACGTGCCGCCGAAGCTCCTCACCGAGGTCGTCGGGGACGCGGCCTCCCGGCGTCCGGACCACCCGGCGCTCCGCTACTACGGGTCCACGTGGTCGTACCGGCGCTTCTGGAAGGAGAGCGAGAACCTCGCGGGCGCCCTCGCGGCGGCCGGCGTCGGTCCGGGAGACCGCGTCGCGCTCTATCTGCCGAACGTCCCGGCGTTCCCGATCGCCCTCTTCGCGACCCT
>JASIEC010000143.1 GCA_030046135.1 Thermoplasmata archaeon
GACGTCTACGGGGACGCCGTGAACATCGCCTCCCGGATCGAGCCGCTCGCCGAACCCGGGGGGGTCTGTCTCACCGGGCCCGTCTTCGAGCAGGTCCAGAACAAGCTCCCGTACCCGCTCCGCCTCCTCGACCGCGCCCCGCTCAAGAACATCGAGACCCCGGTGAGCGTCTACCGGATCGAGCTCCCCTGGACGCCCCCCACGCTCGCGGAGGCGACCCCGTTCACCGGCCGCGGGACCGAGCTGGACCGCCTCCGAAAGGCGCTCGCGGGCGTCGAAGGAGGACGCGGGGGCACGATCGCGATCTCGGGAGAGGCCGGGGCTGGGAAGACGAGGCTCGCGGCAGAGTTCGCCTCGAAGGCGGAGCGGGACGGGGTGCGCCTCCTCCGGGGGCGGGGCGACCGGGGAGGGATCTCGGCCCCGCTCGCGATGTGGTCGGAGGCGATCCGGAGCTTCGCGCGCGACGCCCCGGCCCCCCTCCTCTACAAGGCCGCGGCCGACTGCGGCGCGGAGATCTCCCAGCTGGTCCCCGAACTTCGGAGCCGCCTCGGCCCGGGCGCGGACGCCCCGCCCGAGGGCGAGCCGTCGCGGCTCCGCCTCTTCGAGGGGGTCCTCCGCTTCCTCGACAATCTCGCGCACGAATCCCCGCTCGTGGTCCTCCTCGACGACGTCCAGTGGGCGGACGCGTCGTCGCTCCAGCTGCTCGAGCACGTCGCTCGGCATCTCGCGGGGCGCCGGGTCCTGCTCGTCCTGGCCTACCGGGACGAGCCCCCCGCGGAGGCCGAGGCGACCGCGGCGCTCGTCGAGTCGCTCTCCCACGAGCACCTCCTCGAGAGGATCGCCCTTCCCCGCCTCGACGCCGGGACCTCGTCCCAGATGCTCCTCAAGCTCCTCGGCGGCCGGCTCCCGGCGTCCGGCGGGGACCTCGCCGCCCGACTGTTCGAGAAGTCCGGCGGGAACCCGCGGATCCTCGAGGAGATCGCCCGCGCCCTGGTCGAGGAAGGGTCCCTCGTCTGGACGGAGGCCGGCTGGGCCCCCAAGGCGGGGGTCGACCTGCGCCTCCCCCCGGGGGTCCGCTCGATCGTCCGTCGACGTCTCTCGCAGCTCGACCGGGGGACCGTCGACGTCCTGCGCCAGGCGTCGGTGCTCGGCGCCACGTTCACGTTCGACGCCCTCGCGCGCGTCACGAGCCTGGCCCCCGACCCGCTGCTAGAGCGCCTCGAGGAGGCGCTCCGCCTACGGATCCTCGAGGAAGAGGGGACCGGGTCCGGCCGGTCCCGGTACGTCTTCGCGGACCGGCCGGTCCAGGAGACGCTGTACGAGGAGATCAGCCTCGTCCGGCGGGCGCGCTACCACGCCGACGCCGCGAGGGCCCTCGCGTCGCTGGTCGCGGAGGGGGCGACCGTCCCCGCGGCCGAGCTCGCGCACCACTACCTCCTCGCGAACGACTACGCGAACGCGCTCGAGCAGACGCTGCGGGCGGCCGACGAGGCGGTCCGCCTCTTCGCCCGCGAGGAGGCGCTCCGGCAGTACGCGCTCGCCGGCGAGCTGCTGGAGTCGCGGCCGGACGAGAAGCGCCGGGCCGAGGTCCTCTTCAAGGTCGGCGAACAGCTCAACGTCCTCGGGCGGCACGCCGAGGCGTACCGGTCGTTCCGGGAGGCGGCCGAGACGTTCGAGAGACTCGGGCTCCGCGTCGAGGCGGGCGAGACCCACCGGAGCATCGCCCGCCGGATCCAGGCCCAGAACGACCCCGTCCGGGCCCTGGAGCACCTCGAGCGGGCGCGCGCGCTCCTCGAGGGGGGCCCGCCGAGCGTCGAGCTCGCCCGGCTCTACGACACCTGGGGGGTCGTCCTCTTCCAAGCCGTGCGGATCCCGGAGGCGTCCGAGAGGTGGCGCCGGGCGATCGAGATCGCCTCGAAGGTCGGGGACCGGAAGATCGAGGCGTCCGCCCGGATGATGCTCGCCGCGGTCGCCGCGCCGGGGGAGACGGCGACGGTCTGGGAGAACCTCGACCGGGCCCTCGCGCTCGCCCGGGAGGCGAGCGCCTGGACGGTGATCCCGAACGTCCTCCTGCTGAAGGCGATCGCGCTCCTCCACGTCCGGGGCGACGGACGGGGGGCGCTCCGGGCGACGGAGGACGCGATCGAATTCGCCCGCAAGGGGCGGGACGTCCTCCACGAGAAGATCCTCGAGGGCGGCATGGCGGCGTACATCGACTGGCGACTCGGCGACCTCGGGCGGGCCGAGCAGCTCGCGGCCGGCCACCGCGAGTACGCGGCGGGGGATCCGCGACGCGAGCGGCCGACCGCGATCGCCGTGCTCGCCGAGGTGGCCCTCGCGCGGGGCGACGTCGAGCGCGCCGAGAAGCTCCTCTGGGAGGCGGAGCGCCTGCTCGCGGACGGCGGGGACTGGACCGAGAGCTCGCAGACGGAGATCGCCCTCGCCCGGTGCGCTCTCGCCCGGCACCGGACGACCCCGGCGATCGAGCACCTTCGGAGGTCCTACGCCCTCTGCCGGAAGGCCGGGCCCTCGGCGATGGACGCGATCTTCCTGCTCGAGACCCTCTCGCTGCTCGTCCGGGCCTCCCTCGACGCGGACCAGCCGGCCGCGGCGAGGAAGGAGCTCGACGAACTCCGCGCGTTCGCGACGACGTTCGAGGAGCCGCTCGGCCGGGCGTTCCTCGCGAGGACCGAGGGATGGGTCTACGCCCACGAGAAGTCGTTCGCCGCCGCGGTCGTGTCGCTCACGGAGTCCGCCACGCTCTGGGAGCGTCTCGGCTGGCAGTACGAGCGGGCCCAGACGCTCCTCTCGCTCGCCGGCGCGCTTCGGGGCGCGGGGGAGGAGCCGCGGGCGATCGAGGTCACCGATCGGGCCCAGGAGCTGCTCACCAAGTCCGGAGCGCCGCCCGCGTCGGGAAGTCGGCCCACGTAGCGCGCGTACTCGAGAGCGCCACCCCGTCGCGGACTGGGGCCGGGTCCGATCGTTCCCACGCGGGTTCTCGCCCGCGGCTCCAACCGCCCTCCCATAACCCCCGACGGTCTCTCGTCGGCATGCAGCTCCGTCACCCGGAATCGGACGACCCCATCGGACGGGCCCTCGACTGCGCCGTCCGCTGCGCGAAGGATGGGACGCAGGACCACCCGCTGACCCCGGAGCTGTTCTGGGAGGAGCTCAAGCGGGACGGATTCTTCTTCCCGAAGGACCCGCCGGGGGCCGACGAGCACGGGCGGTTCTTCGCCCATCTCGTGCTCGACCACGCCGTCGCCCTCCAAAGGATCACGGGCAACACGGCGTTGCACCACTACTGGGCGACCGGTTGATTCCCGGAGGCTCGGTGACCCGGCGACCGCTCTCGGGTGGGAGCGCGTAGAGCTCGTCCGTCGGGCTGGAAGGGGCCCGGGCCTCTACGCGATGGGGGTTCCGCCGCGGCAGACCGGGCAGACGGTCGACCACGGCGCGTTGGCGGCGTGGCACCCGGGGCAGATCCACGCCCTGTTCCGGATCGAAAGGCCGCCCGAGACGGTCGACGAGGACCCCCCGTTCCACGGGGGCGACGAGGGAGCCCGGGAGGCGTTCGAGAGACTTGCCGGGGGCGGGTCTCGGAACGCGCTCGACGTGGGGAGCCGGGGGCCCCAGGCGGGGAAGGGCATCGCTCGACCGATCGGAGCGACGGGCCGGCCCTCCCTTCGCTCGGGAGCGACGGCCGGCGGGTTCCGGACCTCGGGGAGGTCGGCAGGCTTGCGATCCGAGGGGACGTCACGCACACGGGGCTGCTCGGCGACCGACCAGAGCCGGCGAAGGAGGTTCGGGAAGTCGTAGAGGCCCTCCCGGACCGTGGCCCCGGAGGGCTCCGCCGTCGCGGTCTCGGGACGGCCGCTCGCTCCCCCGGGGAGGAGACCGCGGGGGGACTCCGGAGGGGCGGCGACCGGCGGAGACTCTGAGGATCCCGCCGCGGGGCCCGAGGGATGCAACGCGGGTGGCCCCGCCCGCTCGACCTCCGGGTCCCGGATCTCCTCGACCGGTTCCCACGCGCTCAGGATGTACACTCGCGAAAGTCGAAGCTGCTCGGCCATCGGTAGGACGACGACGCTCGAGCGTCGTTCCTCGCCTTAATAGGGCGAGGGTCCACCCGAACCCTCTCCGTCGCACCGCGGCTCGTCTCGGGGGAATGCCCCCGAAGTCTCCCTAAGATCCGGGGGACGCGGCGGGCCACCCTTCCCGTCCCCCGAGCGATCTCTCATATACGCATGAACCATGTTCAGGACCCATGACGGTCGTCCAGACGCGGCTGCCGGACCTCGAGTACGAGCTCCTCCGTCGGCGGGCCCGCTCCGAGCATCGGCCCATCCAGGATGTGGTGCGAGAGGCGATCCGGCACCATGTGCTGTCGGATACCGTCGACCCGACCGACCCGATCTTCCGGGACCTGGGCGGGCCCCGGGCTCGACGGGGCCGCGACCGCACGTCGGAGCGGGTCGATCAGCTGCTCTACGCGGCCCCCCCATGATCTTTGTCGATACCTCGGCGTGGTACGCTCTCCTGGCGAAGAACGACGTGCACCACGAGGAGGCCGAGACGTTCCTCCGGGAGATCGCCCAGGGTCGGTTCGGGGCCCCCGTGACCACCGATTACGTCCTCGACGAGGCGTTCACGTTGCTCCGCATGAGGCAAGGCATCGAGCCCGTCCGAAGGTTGGTGGATCTCCTTCGGCGAAGTCCCACCGTCCGTCGGGTGAGGATCGGCGAGACCGTGTTCGAAGCGAGCGTGGACCTCATGCTCTCCCACCCCGACAAGACCTGGAGCCTCACGGACTGCACGAGCTTTGTCACGATGCGCGAGACCGGGATCGCTCGGGCGTTCACCCTCGACCACAACTTCGCGGAAGCGGGGTTCGAGGTGCTGCCCCAGCCCTGGGGGAGCGCCCCCAGGCACGCGTAACGGTCGCGCCGTGCCCGCGGGTCAGGTCGAGACGCGTGCCGGGCGCTCGCCCCCGGGTCACCGGAACCCGGGGATCGGCCGGCCCTGGAGCTCGCCCGGGACCGGGGCCCCGAGCAGGGTGAGGATCGTCGGGGCGATGTCGAGGAGCTTCTCCTCGGGGCCCCGCTGCCCTCGCCCATCAACCGGGTCGGAGATCGCGTAGATCCCCTCGAACGAGTGGACGGCGTCGTCCGGGCCGGTGTCGTTCTCCTCGATGTAGAGAGACCCGTACCCGATCGAGCCGATCGACCGGACGGCGACGTTCCCGAAGTAGACCATGAGGTCGGGGGCATCTCCCCGCACCTCCCGGTAGACCTCCCGGGGACGGCGGACGTCGACCCCGAGCGGCGTCCCGTCCGGCTTCGTGACCCCCTGGAACTCCCGGGTCAGCTTTGTCTCAAGGTCAGGGACGTCCTTCGGCCGGACGATCCCCTCCGGCTCGCGGCCCTTGACGTTGTAGAAGATCCGCGCGTAGTACCCCCCCGACCCCCACGCCCGGGTGCGCGACCAGTCGACCGCCGCCTCCTCGATCGGCGTCTTGGGCGGGGGCGGGGGCCCCTTGAGGGCGAGGTACCCCTTCTGGATCAGCCACTCGTTGACGCAGAAGCACCCCTTCATCGCTTGGCTCCCGTGGTCGGAGACGACGAGGACGCGGGCCTTCGGCCCGACCTCGCCGAGGAACCGCCCGATCTCGGTGTCGAGCATCCGGTAGTACTCTTCCACGACCGCCCGCATCCGGGCGTTCTCCTCGAACTGGGGGTGCTCCCGGTCGAAGAACCGCCAGAACGTGTGGTGGAGGCGGTCGGGGCCGATCTCGTGGTAGGCGAAGAGGTCCCACGGCCCCTTCGTCCAGAGGTCCCGGGCGACCGCGAAGTGCTTCCGGGTCATCTCGAGAAGCTCCCGACCGATCCGGTCCCGGTCGTTCTGCCGGAAGGTGACGTCGAACGGGTACCCGCCCGAGACCCGGTCGACCTCCGCCTTCATCGACGGGGGGTAGACGTAGTCGGTCGCCCCGTCCGGGGTCAGGAAATCCGAGATGTACACGCCGTTCACCGCGGGCGGGGGGTAGCCCGGGGGCATCCCGATCACGCAGACCCTCTTGCCGAGGCGGGAGAGCCGGTCCCAGAGCAGGGGCTGGAGGAGGGTGCGGGATGTGGGGATGTAGTTGTCCCAGTACGTCCCGGGCTTGCGGTGGCGGAACCCGTAAAGCCCGAGCGTCCCCGGGTCCATCCCCGAGAACATCACGGCCCAGGCGGGGACGGTGATCGGCGGGTCGATCGATCGCAACGTTCCGTACCGGGAGCGACCCAGCAGGTCGCGCACCCGAGGCATCAGCGGTAGGAAACGCTCGAACAGGAGCCACGGCGAGACGGAATCCAGGCCGATCACCAGGACCCGCGCCGGAGGGTCGGGCACGGGCGGCCCGAGACGGCCCTTCTAATAACGCTACCCCGGACGCCTCCACGACCGGCTCCCCGGGAGGCGCCGTTCGGCCCACCGGGCAACCGGGGCGCGGCCGACGACCCGCCGTCGCGCGCTGGGGGTCATCCTACGGCTTCGGAAGCCGGGCGCGGCGCAGCAGCCAGAACGAACCGCCAGCACCGACCGCGG
>JASIEC010000144.1 GCA_030046135.1 Thermoplasmata archaeon
CGTCGCCGCGCCGAGGACCCTCGGCGCCTCGACGACGCGGCCCTGGGCGAAGCCGGCGAGCGTGAACACCTCGCGGACCCCGAGGTCGGCCGCGTAGCGCAGCACCTGCTCGGTGATCTCGTACTGGCCCTCGGGGCTGATCCCCTGGTAGTCGCCGCCGAGGACGATCAGGTCGTGCGGGGCGCTCGGCGGCGCGATCCAGTAGGAGAGGTCATTCGAGACGAGCCGGATGATCCCCGCGTCGCTCACGTAGACCTGCGGCGGGAAGAACTTCGAGTAGATCGTGGCGAGAGGCTTCGCCGGGAGCTGGTCGCGAAGGTAGTCGGCGGCGAGCTTGCCGACGTTCCCGACCCCGGGCAGCCCCTCGATGAGGATCGGCTCGCGCAGCCGGACCTTCTCGAGCGTCCGGATCACCACGTCGTCCACGGGCCCCCTCCGGGGGAACGACCGGGGGCCGTCCGATAAAGCCTTGCCGACGGGAAGGTAGCCTGCTAACGCGCTTCGCGCGCCGGCTCCTTGACCCCCCAGCCGTCGTCGCGGAACTCGGCCGTCCAAAGCTTCGAGAGATCCGGGCGGTGGCCGACCTTCTCGATCGCGAGGGTGTGGTGGTAGCGGGAGCCTTTCGGCTCCGCCCGCAGGTCGAGGGTGAGGTCGGCGAGGTCCCCGAGCGAGCCCGACGTCGCGGACTCCCGGCGGGAGGAGTGCACCGTGAGGAGCGCCTGGCCTCCGAGCGTCTGGCACCGGTGCCGGATCTGGCGGACGACGGTCGTCACGTCGTGCGGCTCGAGCACCTCGTAGAAGAAGTCGATCGAGTCGACGACGAGCCGGAACGGGCCGTCGATCGCCGCGAGGTCGGCGAGCATCCGGTCGGTGAGGCGGAACGGGGTCGGGGGGCGGGCGTGGCGGTCGCCGCTGCCGAGCTCCGCGAGGTTGAGGCCCAGCTCGCGGGCCCGGGCGACCTCGAGGCCCCGGACGAGCACCCGCTCGTAGTACTCCTCGGCGAGATTGACGACCTCGATCCCGCCCGCGTCCCACCCGAAGTCGGAGAACGTCCCGTGGACGTCCCCCGTGCGCTCGTACGTCGTGTAGAACCGGACGGGCGCGCTCCCGACGCCCGCGTGGGCGAACTGCTTGGCGAGGACCCCCGCCCCCGACGCGGTCGTCCCGACGAGGATCGCGAGCCACCCCGCGGGGAGCGCGTTCGCGAGCGGCTCGTCGATCTCGGGGATCCCGAGGATCCGCCGGTCGCCCGCGACCGTCAGATTCCCACCCCCGCGACATCGATCGTCTCGTCGACGACGAGGTTGAGGAGCTGCTCCACGCTCGCCGCCTGCTCGTCCGACGTCTCGAGGACGAGCGTGAGCACCTGGCGGCTCTTGAGGTGGTTCAAGAGGATGTGCAGGAACTCGGAGAGCAGCTCGGGCGGGTTGTGGATCGCGAGGGAGTTCACGCTGTCGATCACGACGATCGACTTCGGGTGGGGGAAGCGGCGGAGGAGGTACTCGACGCGGAGCATGATCTCCTCGAGCGCCCGCGGGCTCTCCACGTACGTCGCGTTGCCGAGCGGGTCGGTGAAGTGCATCATGAGGTGGCTGATCGCGTCGACGAACGAGATCCGGTCCGCCGGCACGTCGAGCGCCTGCGCGAGGCTCCAGACGAACGCCGCCGGGCTCGTCACCGCGACGTAGATCGTGTGGGCGTTCGTCTCGTTCCCGACGTCCCGGAGCGTGGCGTTGAGGACGGCGAAGTAGTGGTCCGCGTACTCGCGCGAGTTGAGCTTGAGGGCGACCGCCGCGCCGCCCGGGAGCGACCTCAGTCGCTCGCCGATGTCCACCGGGGCCACGGCCCTACGACCCCTCCTCGACGAAGCCGCCCTTCAGGTGCGGGGCCATCAGCATCCCGATCGGCGTGAGCGCGATCACGTACTGCGCCCGCGAGTGGGACGTCCCTCGCATCTTCACGACCTGGAGGACCCGGAGGATGTCGCCGCGGCGTCGGGCGTTCCAGAGCAGGAGGATCCCGTCGACGATCGCCTCCTCGACGCCGCGCGTCGAGTACCGCCCGGCCTGGGGGGAGATCTCCGAGATGAGGAACGACGTGCACCCTTCCTCGGTCAGCATCTCGCCGAGGCGCAGCAGGAAGTCCCGGATCTGCTCGTCGCGGCGGATCCGGTAGCAGAGCGACGTGATGCTGTCGATGACGAGCCGCCGGGCGCCGACCGAGCGCACGAGGTCGCGGATCGCCCGGAGCAGGATCGCGAGCTCCTCGCTCGAGAACTCCTCCCGGTCGAACCCCAGCTTGTCGTAGATCAGCGGAAGGTCGACGAAGACGAGCGAGCCCTGGGCAACGAGGTCCCCCCGGAAGAACTCGAACGTCGACAGGTTCTGGAAGAGCTTGTCCGACGCCTCGGTGACCGAGAGCAGCAGCGAGCGCTCCCCCCGCTCCGCGCCGCGGACGAGGAACTCGAGCGAGAGGGTCGTCTTCCCCGTGCCGACGCTCCCGGCGAC
>JASIEC010000145.1 GCA_030046135.1 Thermoplasmata archaeon
GGACGGTACTCGAGGACGCGACTGTCGTAGAAGTCGGCGACCCACAGGTCCCCCGCCGCGTCGAACGTCGCTCCCGTGGGCACGGTGACGTTCGCAGGACCCGAGCCGTTGGTGCTGACCCCGAACCTCGGCTGGCCCAGGACGAGCGAGGCGTTCATGCCGGTGTCGAACGGGTTGGGCACGGCGCTCGCGCGGGAGGTGGACGAGCTGCTCGCGATCCCGACAGCTCCCGTCGGCACGAGCAGGATCCCGGTGAGGACCGCGACGCCCAGCGCGGCGATGCCCGAGGTGGGCCCCACTCGCGCCGTCGACCGCCGCACGGCGGCCGGCACACGGAACCTCGCTGATAAAGGCAAGGCCCTCCGCCGGTCCCGTCTCGGTCGGAACATGACCGGGGGGCCGCCCCCGCCGGGGCCCCTCCGACGCTTCGCTACGAGCGTCCCAGTGGGGCGCCGGCTTCGAAGGAGGGCCCTCGCCTCACCCCGGGGGCGGCGGCGGCGAGCCTCCCGCTCCGGGGGGAGGGACGGGCAGCGAAGCAGGGTCGACCGGGGACGGCGGCGCACGGACCCGCGGCCCCCGCCGAGACCTCAGGAGGAACACCGTCTCGACCACGACAACGAGCCCGAGGACCGCGCTCACGACGCCCCAGAAGAGTCCGGCCGCGACTCCGAGGACAGTGGTCGACGTGAAGGAGACGTGGATTGCCTCGGCGCTCCCGTTCACGACGACCCCGCCCGAGGGGTGGACCGGGGCGTAGCCGCCCTGGGACCACAGCTGGTAGGTGTACGAGCCGTTGTACACCGGGAGCGTGAGCGAGGAAGTGGTGCCGGCGACGCTCGTCGCGCCGACCGTCACGGACCAGAGCGTTCCCGCCGGAAGGCCGGACTCCGTGACCACGAGGGGGAAGTGGCTCGGCACGAATCCGAGCACGCGGCAGTTGAACTCGTCGGCGACCCAGAGGTCTCCCTGGGCGTCGAACGCCGCTCCGTGCGGCCCGGAGAGCGACGCGCTCGACGTGGTTCCCGGGCCGCTCGCGGTGAACGACGGCTGGCCGAGGACGACCGACGCGGCCATGCCGTCGGAGAACGGTGGGACGAACTCCAGCATCCGGTCGTTGTCCCAATCCCCGACCCAGAGATCGCCCCGCGGATCGACGGTGACCGCGAACGGCTCGATCATCGCCGTCGCGTTCGTCCCCCCGATCCCCGCGAGGAAGTTCGGCTGCCCGATGACGAGCGACGCCGCCTTGTCCGTGGTGAACGGCGGGGTGAACTCGAGCACGCGGTTGTTCTCCGAGTCGGCGACGAAGAGATCCCCCTGGGCGTTGAACGCCAACCCTACGGGAAAGTCCAGGGACGTCGCGTTGAGGTTGTAGGCGGACTCCTCGAAGTCCGCCTGCCCTAGGACGGCCGTCGCGTTCATCCCGGAGTGGAACGGCGGGGCGAAGATGAGCACCCGCGCGTTGTCCGCGTCGGAGACAAAGAGGTCCCCGTTCGGGGCGAAGGCGAGGTCCTCCGGGTAGTCCATCGTCGAAGCGCTCGTCCCGGAGCCGTTCTCCGTGAACGAGGACTGGCCGAGGACCAGGCTCGCGTTCATCCCCGACGTGAACGGGGGGACGAACTCGAGGACCCGGTTGTTGAGGGTGTCGGTGACCCAGAGGTCCCCCGCGGCATCGAAGGCAATCCCCGAGGGGTCGTCGAAGCTCGAGTTGTTCAAGCCCCGGTCGTAGCCGTAGAACGACGACTGGCCAATCTCGATCGACGCGCTCATGTTCGTCTGGAACGGCGGCACGAACTCGAGGGTACGGTTGTCGCCGCGGTCGACGACCCAGAGGTCCCCCGCCGAGTCGAACGCCAGCGACGCCGTGTCGGACGTGGTGTTCGGACTCGCGTAGCACTCGCTGAAATTGAACGAGCTCGAGCCGAGAACGTACGTCGCCGGCATCGTGTCAGTGTACGGGTTCGGAGGGGGTGCGGCCGACGCGACGACCGCGCTCGAGCCCTGCGCCTCTCGAACGTCGCCTCGCGCGGCCGCCGGGGCGAGCACCCCGGTGGCGACCAGCGCGACGAGCGCTGCGATTGCGATCGTTCCCGTCAAGCCCCGCACACTCCGGCCCGTCGGTCCGGTCATTGCGAACGGCAGGGTGTCCGAGAAAAGAACCTTACGCGTCGCCGGAGAGCCGACGGACCGGGGCTTGGCCCCGACCTAGGCCAGTTCGGCGAACATCTGGTGGGGGTCCTCAAGGTACCCCTTCACCGTCGCCAGGAACTGGGCCCCCTCGTAGCCGTCCAGGACGCGGTGGTCGAGGGAGAGGGAGAGGTTCATGAGCTCGGCCGGGGCGATCGTGCCGTCCGGACGATAGACGGGCCGCCGCTGGATCTTGTGGACCCCGAGGATCGCCACCTCGGGGTAGTTAAGGATCGGCGTCGCGAGCACGCCTCCCAGCGCGCCGAGGCTCGTGATCGTGAACGTGCTCCCCGAAAGCTCCGAGCGCTGGAGCTTCCCCGCCCGGCCCCGCTCGGCGAGGTCCTGGATCTCGCGGGCGAGCTGGGCGATGCTCTTCGTGTCCGCGTCGCGCACCACCGGGACGAGGAGACCGTCGGGCGCCGCGGTGGCGATCCCGATGTGGTACGTCGAGCGGACCACGAGCTCGTTCCGCTCGTCGTCCATCGTCGCGTTCAGCCGCGGGTGCGCCTTGAGCCCCGCGACGACGCCCTTCACGATGAACGGCAGGTACGTGAGACGGAGGCCGGACTTCTCGACGTGCTTCGCCATCTTCTCGCGAAGCCGGACCAGCTCGGTCGCATCGATCTCCTCGACGTAGGTGAAGTGGGCCGCGCGGTGGGTCGCCTCCGCCATATGCTCGGAGATCACCCGCCGCAGGCCCCGGATCGGGATCCGCTCGGCGACCCCCGTCAAGGGGGGAGGCGCCGTCGCCGGAGCTCCCGACACCCCGGTTCCTCCGCCCGACGGGGCCGGTGGGGCGGGCCCTCCGACCGCGGGTGAGGCGAGATCGGACTCTACGATCCGACCGCCGGGGCCGGAACCGCGGACGGTCCTCAGGTCGATCCCCTTCTCGGCCGCCAGGCGACGTACGTACGGAGACGCGAGCGGACCGGTCCCCGAGGTCGAGGACGGCAACACCAACGGCGCGGGCTGCGCGGGCGAGGCCGTCCCCGGCGGGGGCCCCGGAGGGCCCGAGGAGGGCCCGCCCGGGTGCGACCCGCCGGAGGTCGTCGCCGGCGAGGGGGCGGCTCCGCCCTCGGCGTCGATCGTGACGAGGAGACCCCCCACCTTCACCTTCTCGCCGACCGCCGCATGGAGCTTCACGATCCGGCCGGTCTTCGGCGAGGGGATCTCAACGTTGGCCTTGTCGGTGAGGACGCTCACGAGCGGGGCGTCCTCGCGGATCGAGTCCCCCTCCTTCACGAACCACTGCACGACCTCTCCCTCAGCGACCCCCTCGCCGATGTCGGGTAGGCGGAACTCGAACGCGGGCACGCTCACGCCCCCCGAACGGAGGCCCGCGCGGCCCGCACGATCTTCTCCGCGTTCGGGAGGTAGAGGTGCTCGAGCGCGTACGGGAACGGCGTGTCGTACCCCGTGACCCGTGCGATCGGCGACTTGAGCGAGTAGAACGCCTTCTCGGCGAGGAGGCTCCCCAGCTCGGCGCCGAAGCCGCAGAATCGGGCCGCCTCGTGGACGATCACCGCGCGGCCGGTCTTCTCGACCGAGGCGATCACGCGCCGCTCGTCGAGCGGGACGAGCGTCCTCAGGTCGATCACCTCCGCGGAGATCCCGTCCGCGGCGAGGGTCGTCGCCGCGTCCACGGCCGGGGGGATCATCGCGCCGTAGGCGAAGAGGCTCACGTCCGTCCCTTCGCGGACGACCCGGGCCTCGCCAAAGGGGACGCGGTGGTCGCCCTCCGGGACCTCGCCCGTCACGGACCGGTAGATCCGCTTCGGCTCGAGGAAGAGGACCGGGTCCGGGTCGTAGATCGCCGTGAGCAGGAGCCCCTTCGCGTCGGCCGGGGTCGACGGGATCGCGACCTTCAGACCCGCGGTGTGGCAGAAGTACGCCTCGGTGCTCTGCGAGTGATAGAGTCCGCCCTTGATCCCGCCACCGTACGGGGTCCGGATCACCACGTGGCAGGGGAACTGCCCCCCGGAGCGGTAGCGCATCTTCGCGAGCTCGCTCACGATCTGATCGAAGGCGGGGTAGATGAAATCGAGGAACTGGATCTCGGCGACCGGCTTGAGCCCGTAGAGCGCCATCCCGACGGCGACGCCGACGATCCCGGTCTCGGAGAGAGGGGTGTCGATGACCCGGTCGTCGCCGAACTCCTTGTGGAGACCCTCGGTCGCCCGGAAGACCCCGCCGTTGACGCCGACGTCCTCCCCGAGGACGAGGACATCCGGGTCCTGGCGCATCGCCTCCGCGAGACCGCGGTTCACCGCCTGGACGAGCGTGAGCTCGGTCACGGGGGGCTCCTTCCCGGGAGCGTCGTCTCGCACTCGAGACGCTCCTCCGTCAGGCGGGGGGTCGGCTCGGCGTAGACGTCCGAGAAGAACGAGAGCGGGTCGAGCGCGGGGGCGGCCTCCGCCGACTCGACGGCCTTCGCGATCCGGGCGCGCGCCTCCTCCCAGATCCGGGTCTCCGTCGCGTCATCGAGCAGCTTCGAGGCGAGGAGCTCTCCCTTGAGGCGGAGCACCGGGTCCTGCTGCCGAGCGGCGGCGACTTCGGCGTCGCTCCGGTACCGCTTCGGATCGTCGGACGTCGAGTGGGGGCCCAGGCGGTACACCTGCGCCTCGATGAGCGTGGGTCCCTCGCCCGCCACAGCCCGCCGACGAGCGTCCCGCACGGCACCGTAGACGGCCCCGAGGTCGTTCCCGTCGACGACGACGCCGGGAAACCCGTACGCCTCCGCCTTCATCGCGAGCGTCGCGCTCTTCGTCTGTCGCTCGCGCGGGAGCGAGATCGCCCACTGGTTGTTCTGGCAGAAGAAGATCGTCGGCGCCTTGAAGACGCCCGCAAAGTTCATCCCGGCGTGGAAGTCGTTCGAGCTCGTCGCGCCGTCCCCGAAGTACGCGATCGTCGCGATCGGCTGCTTCCGGCGCTGCGCGGCCATCGCCGCGCCGACCGCCTGGGGGATCTGCGTGCCGATCGGGCTCGACGCCGAGACGAAGTGGATGTCGCGGAACGCAAAGTGGTTCGGCATCTGGCGACCCTTCACCACGTCGCGGGCATTCCCGTAGAGCTGGTCCACGACCGATTCGAGGGAGACGCCGCGGACGAGCGCGACGGTGAGCTCTCGGTACGCCGGGAAGATCCAGTCGTCCGCCGTCATCGCGTACGCCGAGCCGAGCAGCGCCGCCTCCTGACCGGTGTGCGGCGCGTAGAAGCCGATCCGTCCCTGCCGTTGGAGCGTGAGGCAGCGCTCGTCGAGGGCTCGGGCGAGAACCATCGTCCGGTAGGCCTCCACGAGGCGCCCCGGGGGAAACCCGGAGTCGCCTGACTCGGCCGGAACGCTGCTCGGAGGGGCCCTGACCGCGGACACTTAAGCGCCACGACGGCTGCTCGGATTATAACGATGATTTGGAGCGAACTGGACGAATCTCCAGTCCGCCCCCTCGTCGGAACCGAGACCGACGCTCCGCGCGCCGACACCGTGGGCAGGAACGCGCGCCCACGGGGCATTGAATCGTCGGTCTCTTCGGCGACCCACCCGGCCGGAGTATTGGCGGGCGCGAGCCCAAGGTCCGGAAAGGGTTGACGCGTGGGGTCCCGGGGGCCGGACGGCCCTAGCAGTAGACCTCGAGATGGAACGGTTCCGCGCTATAGTCGCCGGAGGAGTCGTACGTCTCCACGAACACGCCGTTCGCGGACGCAAACAGCCGCGCGACCGTGACGAATCCCGCGGGGGGAGTCCCGCTCGTCGATTCGCCGAGGCCGGCGATGAAGGCGCAGTTGGTGACGCTCTGGCCGAACTCGACCCCGACGGTTTCCGAGCCGCTCGAGTTGCTATGGGGCGATCCGCTGACGAGATCGCCGTCAGAAGCCACGATCGCCCAGAACTGGATCTCGGGCGCGGTGTTCGGGCACAGCGCAACGAGGTGGAACGACTCGTCCGTCTGCGCCGCCGTGGAGTTGAAGGTAGCGACCGCGACCTCCGAGATCGATTTCGTCATGACGGTGACGACCGCCGAGCCGGGGGGTTCGAGGCCGGCGGCCGTGGTGCCGAGCGTCGCCGCGAAGCTGCAGCCGCTCAGGGACCGGACGAACGTCACGTTGTAATCCCCCGACCGCGAGAGCGTCACGTTGAGGACGCCCGACCCCCGGGCCAAGGTGCCGTTCTCGGCGACGACGGCCCAGAGTGGCACGCCGGTGGCGGTTCTCGCAGTCGACGGACCGGCGACCACGAAGTTCAACCCGACCGCGACCACGGCGACGGCCAGTGCGACGGCGGCCAGCGCCGTCGCGATCTTGCCGCTGCCCCCGCCACCGGGCCAGGGAGGGGGAACCACGGTGGCCGAGGTCGGCGGGGCGGGGGACGGGCTCGGACTCTGCATCGGGCCCCGCTCTCGAATGCCGGCTCAAATACGCTTGGTTCCAGGCGAGCGGGGCCGAGGGCTCCCCCGGGCGCTCTTCCCGATCGCGCGGTCGGGGATCGCGGCTCCGACAGATGGGTTTCCCGACGCTCGCTTCCCATCCCCCCTCCTGTACCGTTCTCACGGTGCCTGCGACCCTCCGAGGGGCCATCGTGTCGAGCGTGACGGACTCCGAGGGTCCGCGCATACCGACGCCCTGCGTGGCCTCGGTCGCCCGCGAAGGGCTGGAATCGTCGTCCGGGCAGGCGATTCTCTCGGCCGGTGGGGTCCTCCGACCCCGGCCCAAGGGCCGGAAGGGGTTGGCGCCTCGAGTCCCGGGAGACCGACCGGCCTAACAGTAGACCTCGAGATGGAAGGCGGCCTGGGAGTAGGCCCCCGAGCTACTGTACGTGGTGACCCAGACACCGTTCGCGCTGGCCCCCAACTGGGCCGACGTCACGAACCCGGCCGGGGGCGTTCCGCTGGTCGACTCGCCGAGACCGACGATGTACGCGCAGCCGGCGACACTCTGGGGGAACTCGACCCCGTAGGACCCGAGGAGGAACATGCCGGCGCTGGAGTTGGCTCCGGCCGACCCGCTGACGAGGTCCCCGTTGCTCGCCACGACGGCCGAGAATTGGATCTCGGGTGCCGTGCCGGGGCACAGCGCAACGACGTGGAAGGACTCGTTCGTCGTCGTCCCCGTGGAGTTCAGAGTGGTGACCGCGATCTCCGAGATTGCGTTCGTCAAGACGGTGACGACGGCCGTTCCGGGGGGCTGGACACCGGCGGCGGTGGTGCCGAGGCTGGCCGCGAAGTGGCAGCCGCTGACGGATCGGACGAACGTGACGTTGTAGGTTCCCGGTTCGCCGACGGTGACATTGAGCACTCCCGAACCCCGGGCCAACGTACCGTTCGGGCCGACGACCGCCCAGAGAGGGGTTCCGGTCGCGGGCGTCGTCGACGGTCCGGCGACCACGAAGTTCAGCCCGACGGCGACCACCGCGACGGCCAGCGCGACGGCGGCGAGCACCGTTGCGGTCTTGCCGCTGCCCCCGCCGCCGTGGGAGACGGGAGGTACGAAGGGGGCCGAGGTCGACGGCGTGGCGGGCGGGCTCGGACTCTGCATCGAGGGTCCGCTCCCGGCTTCGGGCTCATATACGCTTGGTTCGAGGGGGGGGAGCGCGGAGCCGTCCGCCGGCCGTAATCGCCGAGCCACCCCGATCAGAGGAACGCGACCCGACAGACGTGTTTCTCGAGGTTCCCTTCGCATCCACCCTTTTTGTACCCTCCTCGCTGTGCGCGCGGCCCTCCGAGGAGACGATCGTGTCGAGCGGACCTGCCATCGAGACCCGCGGGGTCACCCGGGTCTTCGAGAGCCGCAAGGGATTCCTGTTCCGGGAGAAGAGCCGGACCGAGGCCCTGAAGGGGGTCGACCTCACGGTCGAGCGAGGGTCGATCTTCGGACTCCTCGGACCGAACGGCGCCGGGAAGACGACCCTCACGAAGATCCTCTCGACGCTGCTGCTCCCGACGGCCGGGACAGCGCTCGTTCTGGGCCACGACGTGACGCGGGAGACCGACTGGCTGCGGCCCCGGATGGGGCTCGTCCTCGGCGGGGAGCGAGGTCTGTACAACCGCATCTCCGCTCGGGAGAACCTCCGCTACTTCGCCGATCTCTACGGCGTACCGCCCGAGGCCCGGGAGCGGCGGATCGACGAGGTCCTCGAGCGGGTGGGGCTGATCGGCCCCGCGTCGGACCAGAGGGTCGAGGAGTTCTCGCGAGGGATGAAGCAGAAGCTCCACATCGCCCGGGGGATCCTCCACCGGCCCGAGATCCTCTTCCTGGACGAGCCGACGATCGGGCTCGATCCGAAGAGCGCCCGCGAGACCCGGAAGCTCATCCGATGCCTCGTGACGGACGGCGTGACGATCTTCCTCACGACCCACTACATGTTCGAGGCCGAGGAGCTGTGCCCGAAGCTCGCGGTCCTCTCGAAGGGACGGATCGTCGCTCGCGACACGGTCGACGGCCTCCGGGCCCTCGTCGGCGGGGACCGGACGTTCGAGGCGGAGGCGTACGGGTTCGAGGACGAGGAGGTCGCCCGCCTGCGCGCGATCCCCGGGGTCTCGAAGGTGGTGAGCGAGTCGTACGGCCCTACGACGCGGCTCACGATGCGGGTCCGGACGACGGAGGCGACGCTGGACGATGTCCGGAGCCGCCTCACGGGACACCCGGAGCTTTCGTTAAGGGAGCGGAGGACCTCCCTCGAGGACGTCTACCTCGACCTCGTCGAGGAGGAGGCACGGTAGGATGGCGGCGGTCGGGACGTACTCGCGGGGCCGGTCAACCGCGGCGTCGATCCGCCTGTCGCTCCTGCAGTTCGTCGCGGACCCGCAGTGGCTCCTTCCGTCGATGATCGCCCCGGTCCTCTTCGGGCTCGTCTCCTTCGAGCTGTTCCGGGGCGAGGGACCGTACTTCCTCACGTACGCGATCCTCGGAGCGGGGATGATGAGCATGTGGGGCCAGACGCTCTACGGGAGCGGCTGGGCGACCGGCCAGGACCGGGAGTGGGGCACCCTTGAGCCCACGATCCAGGCGCCGACGCCGTACCTCTACGTCGTCCTGGGACGCGTCGTCTGGAACGTCCTCTCGGGTCTCCTCGGGGGCCTCATCGTGTACGTCGTCGTCGTCGCGGCGGCGGGCGGTCCGCCCACGCTCCCCAACCCCGCCGCCTTCGCGCTGATGTTCGTCTTCGTGCTCCTCACGCTCGCGGCGGTCGGCGTCGTCTTCGCCGCGTTCTACGTCTATACCCGCTACGCGGGGTTCATCCAGGACATCGGGGAGTTCGCGTTCTACGTCGGGACGGGCTGCATGTTCCCGGTCGTGATCCTGCCGTTCTGGGCGACCCCGGTCTCCCTGTTCTTCCCCCCGACGTGGGCGGTCGATGCGCTCCGCTACCTCGCGATCCCGGGGTACGTCGGGTTCTCCTGGGGGGTGGGCTGGGATATCGTGGGGGCGATCGCCACCACCGCCGTCTACCTCGCGGTCGCCGGGCTGATCTTCCACCGCGTCGAGCGGCACGTCCTCGAAGAGGGGAACCTCTCCCAGTACTGAGGCGATGGCGCTCGTCTCCCGCGTCGACCGGGCCCCCTACCGCTCCTCGTTCTGGAGGGTCCTCTGGTCGAACGCTGTCTTCTCGCCCCGGACGACCCTCGGGTTCATGCGGATCGACTTCGTGCTCGGGACGATCTTCATCATCCCGCTGATGCAGATGGTCTTCTTCGCGTTCGTCGTCGTCCTCGGGACGAGCGGCAACGGCTCCGCCGAGATCGCCTACACCGCGGTCGGCAACGCCGTCGCGACCGTGACGTACTCGAGCGTCTTCTCCGTCTGCCA
>JASIEC010000146.1 GCA_030046135.1 Thermoplasmata archaeon
GAGTTCGGACCGAACTCGAGGGTCCCGCCGGACGTCGTATCGTTAGTCATCCACTTAAAATCGAGAATCCCATCCCGGGGTGTAGAAAAATTCCACCCCGGTTCACAAAGCCCAGCCTTGCTGACTGTGATCGTGAAGGACTCGGGGATTCGATGAGGCACCGGTACGAACGTGGCGAAGAGGATCGTTCCCAAGCCTAGGATCGCCACGAGCGTAAGAGGGAGAATCCAGTCGGTCCATCCTCGTGGCGTCTTTGCGCGGGCTCCCTCCGCGACCCGCGGCGACCCCCCGGGTGGGCTTCCGGGGGGGGGAGAGCTCTGCGTCGCGGAGGAACCCATACGATCCCCTCCATGCACACGCGAGCCTTAGGGACAGCCGAGGCGAGGAGCCCGGCCCGGCGCTAGATCGGTCTCGGCGCCTCGGTCACGATCGCCGACTCGGCCCACGTCTTCGCCCGCTCCCGGGCCTCGGCGTGGGCCCGGAGGAACGGATGGATCCGCTCGAGCAGCGACGACTTGCACTCGCCGCACAGCAGCGAGCCCGACCGGCATCCGGCGGTGACCTCCTCGAACTTCGCCTGCGTCTCCGCGAACCGGGTGCGCCACAGCGCCCAGATCGAGCAGATCTCGGGCGTCGCGCCGAGCCGGCGTTGCTCCTCGACCGTCGCGCGCCCTCCCGTGAACGCGTTCCGGATCTTCCGGTCGATCGCCGTCGGGGGGTCGTTGAGGAACAATGCCCCGTCGCCGGGGCCCCCGGTCGTCGACATCGCTCCCTCGCCCGAGAGCGCGGGGATCATCTGGCTGTGGACGAGCGCGGGCTTCGGGTAGCCGAGGCCCTCCGCGATGTCCCGGGTGACCCGGAAGTGCGGGTCCTGGTCGACGCCGCAGGGGATCAGGCAGGGGACCGACCGCCCCTCGGCCCATGACGGCCAGAAGCACGGGACCGTCTGGAGGGCGGTGTAGAAGACGAGGCCGATGTTCGTCGACGGATCGAAGCCGAAGACCGCCTTCACCGTCGAGTACGGGATCTTCCGCGCGACCCGGATCGCGAGCGGGTAGAGCGCCGCGATCGAGCGGGAGTCGAAGAAGACCCGGGTCAACTTCGGGTCGAACCCGAGCGCGAGGATGTCGTAGAGGTTCTCGAGGCCCCAGCGGGTGATCTCCTCGCGCGAGAGCCCCGCGCGGGCCCAGAACTTCTCGTCGTCCGTGATCTGGATGTACATCGGCACGTGGAACCGCTCCTGGATCCACCGGCACAGCTCGAACTGGACGAGGTGGGAGGTGTGCAGCGGCCCGGACGGGCCGCGCCCCGAGTAGAGGAAGAACGGCGTTCCCTTCGCCCACCCCTCGAGGAGGGTGCCCAGGTCCCGGTGGGAGTAGTAGATCCCCCGGGCGAGGAGCGGGGAGAGGCTTCCTCCGGCGAGCGATTGAAACCGCGCAAGGAGCTCGGGCGTGATCTCCTGCGTCCCGAACTGCTCTCTCAGACGGTTGTAGTCGATCTTCCCCCGGACCTCGTACGGGGTGACGACGAACTCCTCCTTGTCCGGCATCGGAGGCGGATCGCTAGCCCTCGGGGAACGTGATCCTCGCGAGGATCGCCTCGCGCTCCATCGGGGGGACGCCCGCGGAGGCGAGGGCGCTCGACACGCAGAGGCGAGAATGCTCGAAGTAGATCCCGTGGCCGCACGCCGGGCACGTCGCCGTCCCCTCGATGAGGCGTCGGAGGCCCTCGCGCGAGGAGGAGGAGTCGCGCCGCGCGAACCGGTCGACCAGGATCGCCGCCCCGGACGCGTTCTCGAGGTTCGAGAGAGGGACCCGCACCTGGGTGTTGCAGACCGGGCAGCGTGCCGGTGAGCGGCAGGTGCAGCCCATAGCGCGGGGTATTCGTTGCCCGTAGCTAAAAGGGGCGCGGCCGCCGAGCGGCCCCGCGCCCCGGTCCCGGCGTCCGTGGACCCGAATTTAAGTAGGGGGACCGCGCAGGGGTCGGGCGATGACGGGGGCGAACGGCGCCGACCCCCTGCGCGCCACGTTCATCGCCATCCTCCAGCAGCTCAATCGGGCCGAGTCGGTGCACGAGGGGAACACGCAGGAGCAGATGCTCGAGCTGGACGACCTCGAGCACAACCTGAAGCGGTTCTGGGCGATCGACGAGCGGGGCGTCAAGCTCCCGCAGGCGCTCGGCCTCCTCGTCCGCAACGGCCTCGTCCAGGCGAAGGTCCCGGCCCCGCCCCCGAACGCGCCGCGCGCCCGGAGCGCGGCCCGCTACGGGATCACCTCCCAGGGGAAGCAGTTCCTCGTCGAGTCGGTCCACCAGACGGACCGGATCGCCTGACGGGCGGCCTCTTCTCTCGAGAAGTTCGCCGTCCGGCCGAACCGTTAAGTACCGCACGAGGGTCAGCGCCCGGCCGTGTCCAGGATCCATTCCGGACGCAAGGGGAAGGCGGGCTCGCACCGCCCCTACCCTCTCGTCCGGCCCGAGTGGGTGACCGCGACGGCGGAGGAGCTCGTCACCCAGGCCGTCCAGCTGTCGAAGGCGGGCCGGTCGGCCGCCCAGGTCGGCCAGATCCTTCGCGACAGCTACGGGATCCCCTCCTCGCGGGCCGTGGCGGGACGCCGGCTCGGCGCCCTCCTCGCGGACCGGGGAGCTCGGCCCGAGATCCCCGACGACCTGCAGGCGCTGCTCAAGCGCGTCGTCCACCTTCAGCACCACCTCGAGACCCATCCGAACGATCTCTCGAACCGTCGGGGGCTCAGCCTGATGGAGTCTCGGATCCGCCGGCTCGCCCGCTACTACCGGCAGCGCCGTCGGATCCCGGAGGGCTGGCGGTACTCGGCCGCCGGCGCCGCGCTCCAGGTGGAGTGATGCCCTCGGGTCCGGACGGGCTCGTTGCGCATCCCCGGTACCGCGAAGAGTTCTCCCGCGCGCGCGGCCTCGCGCTCGGCCACCCCCGCCGCTGGCGGGTGATCTACCACTACGACGGGGACGGCGTCGCGAGCGCCTCGGCGCTCCTTCGCGCGTTCGCCCGGCTCGGCTACCCCGCGCAGGCGACGCCGCTCGTCGGCGTGGAGCGGGCGAAGATCTCGGCGCTGCTCGCGGCGACCCGGGGGCCGGTCCTCGTCGTCGACACGGGCGCGAGCTGGCTCGACCTCTTCGCCGCGCACACCCAGCCGGTGATCGTCCTCGACCACCACCGCTACCCGGGGTCCCCCGAGCCGCCGAAGCTCCCGGACCACGTGGCGTTCGTCAACCCTCTCGACTGGGGGGTCGACGGGGCGACCGAGCTCTCCGCCGCGACCCTCGCCTGGCTGTTCACGGTCTTCCTCGATCCCGCGAACTGGGACAACGCGCCGTGGGGCCTCTCGGGCGCGATCCATGACCGCCAGCACGTGGGGGGATTCCGGGGGCTGAATGCCGTCCTCCTCGGCGAGGCGACCCGCCGGTCGATCGTCGCCTCCCGACCCGGGCTCCCGCTGTTCGGACGGACGCTCCGGGAGGCTCTCGCCGGCAGCGTCGACCCGTACCTCAAGGGGATCTCCGGCCGCCCCGAGGCGGCCGAGGCCCTCCTGCGGAGCGTGTCGATCGACCCGGGGGCTCGGCCGGGCGACCTCTCGCCGGACGCCTCGGCCCGCCTCGCGCGGGAGCTCCGGAGCCGCCTCGAGCGCTCGGGGGTGCTCCCCGAGTTCGTGGAGATGATCGGCGGGGAGCGGTGGTACGTCCCGTCGCTTGGCCTCGACGCCGAGGAGCTCTCGAACCTCCAGAACGCCGCCGGCCGGGAGGGCGTGCCGGGGGTCGGCGTCGCGCTCGCGCTGGGGGACCCCGAAGCGAGGGCCCGCGCCCAGGCTGCCGAGGCAGCGTGGCGCCAGGGCCTGCTCCGGGGCCTCGGGAGGATCGAGGACGCGGGGGTCCGCTCGCTGAGCTCGCTCCGCTGGTTCGAGAGCCCCGACACGCCGCTCGCGGGGACGCAGGCCGGCCTCGCGATGAACTACCTGCTCCCGCCGGACGTCCCGGTGTTCGTCTTCTCGGACGCCGGCGCGGAGCCGACGAAGGTGAGCGCCCGCGGGCTCCGCCAGCAGGTCGATCGGGGGCTCGATCTCGCCACCGCCCTCCGGACGGCGGCGGCGGAGGTCGGGGGCGAGGGAGGAGGCCACCGCGTGGCGAGCGGAGCGACGATCCCGCCCGGGACGCGCGAGCGGTTCCTCGAAGCGGCGAACCGCGAGATCGGCGGCCAACTCGGGCGCGCGGGAGCGGCGGCTGCATGAGCGCGACCCCCGCCACCCCGGAGCCGACCCCCCCCGAACGGGTCCGCGACCGCTCGCTCGAGGAGGAGCTCCACCGCTCCTACCTCGACTACGCGATGAGCGTCATCGTCGGACGGGCGCTCCCCGACGGCCGCGACGGCTTGAAGCCGGTCCAGCGGCGGATCCTCTGGTCGATGTGGGAGAGCGGCGCGACGCACGACCGGGCCTACCGCAAGAGCGCCCGCACGGTGGGAGACGTCCTCGGGAAGTACCACCCGCACGGCGATCTCGCGGTGTACGACGCGCTCGCTCGGATGGCCCAGCCGTTCAGCCTCCGCTACCCCCTCATCGACGGTCAGGGGAACTTCGGGTCGATCGACGGCGACGCCCCGGCCGCGATGCGCTACACCGAGGCGCGGCTCGCGCCGCTCGCCGAGGAGATCCTGCTCGACCTCGAGAAGGAGACCGTCGACTGGACCGACAACTTCGACGGGTCCCTCAAGGAGCCGCTCGTCCTCCCGTCGAAGGTCCCGAACCTCCTGGTCAACGGCTCGGCCGGGATCGCCGTCGGGATGGCGACGAACATGCCGCCCCATCACCTGGGGGAGATCGTCGACGGGCTCCTGCTCCTCGTGGAGCGGTCGGACGCCTCGCTCGAGGAGCTCATGGCGGTGATCCCGGGGCCCGACTTCCCGACGGGAGGGTACCTCTCGCAGGAAGGGATCCGCGAGGCGTACGAGACCGGCCGCGGGACGCTCCACCTCCGGGGCGCGGCCGAGATCCGCGAGCGCGGGGGCAAGGACGAGATCGTGATCACCGAGATCCCCTACGAGGTCAACAAGGTCGCGCTCCTCGAGCTGATCGCCGACCTCGTCAAGACCAAGAAGCTCGACGGCGTCACGGACCTCCGGGACGAGTCCGACCGGTTCGGCACCAGCGTCGTCCTCGAGCTCCGCCGCGACGCGCCCGCGGAGATCGTGCTGAACCGCCTCTACGAGCACACGCCGCTCGAAACGAGCTTCGGCGTGATCAACCTCTGCCTGGTCGAGGGGCGGCCGACGGTCCTCGGCCTCAAGGAGCTCCTCGCCCTCCATCTCGCGCACCGCCGCACCACCCTCACCCGTCGAGCCCAGTTCGACCTGCGCAAGACCGAGGAGCGGCTCCACCTCCTCGAGGGGTTCCTCACCGCGATCGACCACATCGACGAGGTCGTCAAGATCCTCCGGCGCTCGCGCGACCCGGCCGCCGCCGAGACGAGCCTCCGCGGGAAGTTCCTTCTCTCGGCGGAGCAGGCGAAGGCGATCCTCGACATGCGGCTGGCCCGCCTCACCGGGCTCGAGCGCGACGCCCTCGAGAAGGAGAAGGGGGAGAAGGAGGCGCTCCGGGAGGAGCTCCGGGGGATCCTCGCCTCGCCGAAGACGCTGGACCGGCTGATCGTCGACGAGCTCACCGACCTCAAGCGCCGGTTCTCGGACCCGCGTCGGACCCGGATCGTCGGGGCGTTCACCGAGCGCTCCCTCGAGGACCTGATCCCCGACACGGACGTCGTCGTGCTCGTCACGCGGGACGGCTACGTGAAGCGCCTGCCGCTCGACCAGTACCGCCGGCAGCGCCGGGGGGGGCGAGGGCTCGTCCAGATGGAGACGAAGGAGGAGGACGTCGTGATCCGCACGTTCGTCACCCGGACGCACGACGACGTGCTGTTCTTCACGAACTCGGGCCGCGTCTACCGCCTCAAGGCCTACGAGCTCCCGGAGGGGAGCCGCCACTCGAAGGGGAAGGCGGTCGTCAACCTCCTGCCCCGGTTCAAGGACGGGGAGAAGCTCCGCACGCTCCTGCCCCTCCACGACCTCGCGGGCCCGGGCTCCCTCCTCTTCGCCACCCGGCGCGGGCTCGTGAAGCGCACCGAGCTCGACCAGTTCCAGAACATCCGGACGAGCGGCATCCAGGCGATCCTGCTCGAGCCGGGGGACGAGCTCGTCGACGTCGCCCTCGTCACCGACGAGGCGACGGAGATCCTGCTCGCCACGTTCTCCGGCCAGCTCGTCCGGTTCCCGCTCGCGGAGGTTCGCCCGATGGGCCGGGCGACGTACGGGGTCATCGGCGTGCGGCTCTCGGACGAGAAGGACGACCGCGTGGTGGCGATGGCCCCCGCGAGCGCCCGGTTCCCCACGCTCCTCTCGCTCACGACGACCGGCTACGGCAAGCGGAGCCCGACCGACGACTACCGCCGGACGAAGCGGGGGGCGCACGGGGTCCGGACGATCCGCACCGGCGGCCGGAACGGGGGGGTCGTCGCGGTCCTCCCCACGACCGACGCCTCCGAGGTCCTCGTCACGACGCAGCACGGGATCACGATCCGCGCGGACGTGCGGGGGATCCGGACGCAGTCCCGCAACACGCTCGGGGTGAGGGTCATCCGGCTCGACGAGGGCGACGAGGTCCGGGACGCTGTCGTCCGGGAGGTCGCCCCGGAGGCCGCGGGCGAAGCGCCCGACGCCCCGCCCGAGGGGGGCGCCGCCCCTCCCGGCCCCGACGACGACGCGCCGGCGGACGCCGGAGCCGACGAACCGGACCCGGGGCCGGACGACCCGGCGACGGCGGACGATGAAGCGGAGAGCCCGCCGTAAGAGCTTCCTGCTCTGCCCGAAGTGCGGCTCCCCCAAGATCTCGCTGATCGCAGGATCGATCGTCGGGCAGGTCTACCGCTGCCAGGCGTGCGACTACGTCGGCTCGCTCGTCTTCGAGACGGACATGCCCGACGACCCCTCGCCGCCGGCCGAGG
>JASIEC010000147.1 GCA_030046135.1 Thermoplasmata archaeon
CGGGCGGGGGGACAGGGTCGCGATCGTAGGCGCCGGAGGAGGGGTCTCGCCCGCGGCCGTCCAGGTCGCGAAGCTCCTCGGCGCCGACGTCACGGTCGCCTCCCGCACGTCCGCGAAACGCGACGCCGTCGAGCGGCTGGGCGCGACGTCGTTCGTCACGTTCGGGGACTCCTCGCCGCTCGACCGGGCGCTCTGGGAGGCGTCGGGGAAGAAGGGGTTCGACGTGATCTTCGACTCGGTCGGGGCCCCGACGCTCCCGCGCTCGGTCCGGGCCCTCGCGCGAGGAGGTCGCGCGGTCGTCATCGGGGCGACCGCCGGGCCCGTCGCGGAGATCGACGTGCGGACCCTCTTCTGGCGCCAGGCCTCGATCCGGGGGAGCACGATGGCCGGCGCCCGAGAGTTTGGAGAGGTCCTCCGGCACCTAGCCTCCGGGGCGCTCCGGCCGGTCGTCGATTCGGAGTTCCCCCACGACGAGGGCCTCGCCGCCTTCAGCCGCCTCGACGCGCCGGAGCTGTTCGGGAAGGTCGTCCTGCTCAGCCCCTGAACTCCCCGGGCGGCCCCGGTGCGGGTCCCCACCCTCGCGGGCCCGCGAGAAAACTCGAGGGGACCGTTAAATAGGGGGACCTCGACTCCATTCGCACGTGAATAGCGCCCGCGAGCAGCCTCCGCGGCTGGGAGGCACGGGGCGGTCTCGAGCTCGGTCGATCGTTCTGGGCTGCCTGGTGGCCCTCGTCGTGGGTCTCATGGTGGCGAGCACCCTGCAGGGGGCCACCCTCCGGACCCCGGAGAGTTCGCCGGCGACCCCGGCCGCGTCTCCGGCCGCGCTCCCGAGCGCGACGCACGGCGACCTCGTGGTCCCCAACCACGACACGTTCACGATCTCGCCTCCCTCCGGCTCCGGTACGTACTACCAGGGCGGGAACATCACGGTCCAGGCGGGCGGAACCCTCCTTCTCGAGAACGTCACCCTCTCCTTCGTGGAGTTCGTGGGGGCCTCGGGGACCCCGCAGCAGCGCCTCTCCCACCTCTACCACTTCGTCGACGACGGTACGGTCCGGGCGTACGCCTCCACGATCACCACCGACCTCGTGACGCTCTCCACCTACGCGAAGCTCAACCTGACGGTGGGCGGGGTCATGACGCTCTACAACTCGACGCTCGCCTTCGCCGGGTGGGTGAACGCGATCGGCGGCTCCAACCTCACGCTCTACAACTCGAGCGTGAAGGGGAACCCCCAGTTCCCCGCTCTGCTCGGGCTGCCCCAGACGGGGATCAACAAGACGATCGTCGGCGACGCGGGCTACGCCCCGACGCTGAACGTCTCGGCCGGCGGCCAAGCGAGCCTCTTCCACAGCTCGTACGAGGGGACGTACGCCGACAACCTGACGGCGAACGGCACCCCTGAGCCCCCGGCGCTGACGAACACCTCCACCGAGGCGCTCATCGCGGGGACGAACATCACCCACTTCGACACCCCCACCGACACCGCGAACGTCACCCTCGACGCGCTGTACGCGAACGAGATCGAGGGCGGAACGGTCACTGTGAACTACACGGCGACCGTGGGTGGGACCGCCACGGCGGAGCTCGACTACGGGGGAGCCGCCTACGGTCTCGGGTCGGTCACGCTCGCCGCCGGCACGGGCGTCGCCGTCTATGCGTTCCCCGCGCTCCTGACGAAGGCGATCGACACCCAGGGCGTGGTCGCGTTCCTCAACTACACGGGGGACTTCGGCGTCACGCCGGGGAAGATCGCCCTCGACTTCACGGCGGTCGGCGCGACGGGCGCCACCGCGACGGGGATCTCGATCCAGCTGACCCCGAACCTCGGCTACAACCTCACGGTCACGGGCGCCGGCTCGAAGCTCAGTACCGTGGACACCCAGCTCGACATCAGCTTCGTGGACATCGCGATCGCTCCGTGGGACACCCACCAGCTGGCCCTCACGGACGGCGCGACCGCGTTCCTCGGCAACCTCACGAGCCCGAACTCGGTCCCGAAGTCCCACGCCTCGCCCGGGATCGTCGCCGACGCGACGAGCACCGCGACCCTGTTCCGCTGGGCGTCGTTCAACCTCACGGGGTCCGGGGGCGTCCTCCAGGTCGTCGGAGGCAAGGCGACCGCCTACTACGCCTACAACACGACCGAGGCGAACAATCTCACGGTCAACGGGGACAACGCGTTCGGGACCTCCGATCCGTCGATCGCGGGGTACCTCGACAAGGTCTGGGACAAGGCCCACGACCGCCCCGGGTACGGGGAGTCCGGCCGCGAGGGCGGCGTCGCCTCCCTCCTCCTCGCGACGAACCAGATCTCGGGCTCGTCGGTCCCGGACGGGGACTTCCTCGGGGACTACGAGATCGTGGTGACGGCCCCGACGTCGACGAACACCACGGCGACCCAGACGTTCGTCTGGGGCGGCGTGAATCCGTACCCGGAGGGCGTCGCCCGCAACACCTCGGGGTACAACGCGACGAACTACGGGCCGGCGCTGAACTTCCCGCTGTACACGGTCGGCCTGAACCTCCTCGGCATCGAGGTCGAGGCGAACGGGGTCCCGGACTCGACCGTGAAGGTCGGCCAGGTCCTGGACGCCGTCGTGACCGTCCAGGACGTCGGGGCGGGCCCGATCACGTACCTCTCCGCGATCCTCTACTACAACACCTCCGCGGAGACGATCGTCGCCTCGGTCGCGGGGGCCGTCAACCTCACGATCGTCGACCAGGAGTACCACTTCACCCTCTCCTGGCTCGTCTCCACCTCCGTCACCGGCCACCACACCGGGTCGTTCACGAACACGTTCTGGCTCGTCCTCGAGTGGAACCAGGACCTGGCCACCGAGGGCGGCAGCAGCTCGGGGCACGAGTTCACGGCGACGATCGCCCCGGCGAGCACCAGCCCGAGCGCGTTCCTCTTTGAGAAGCTCGTCGGCCTGCCGATCTGGCTCTGGATCGCGATCGCGGTGATCATCGTCGGCGGCATCCTGGGCGCGCTGTACTACTTCCGGCGCCGGGCGGGCGGCAAGCTCGTCGAGTGCGGGGAGTGCGGCAACCTGATCCCCGAGGAGGCGACGGTCTGCCCGAAGTGCGGCGCCGAGTTCGAGTCGGACGTCGTGCGCTGCAGCCGCTGCGCGTCCACGATCCCGGCGTCCTCGAAGTTCTGCCCCGAGTGCGCCGTCCAGCTCCTCGGGGCCCCCGGCCAGGAGGCGCTCGACCCCGAGCGCCAGGCGTACGCCGACTTCACCGAGCGCTACCGCGCCGAGGCGAAGAAGGCCCTCGGCGAGAACTACACCGAGGGGGCGTTCTGGGACTGGTGGAAGCGCCAGACGACGTACACGCCGTACGGCCAGTGGAGGCTCCAGCAGGGCCAGGGAACCCCGCGGACGCGCATGACCGCGCCGCCGCCGGGCTCCGCCGGCCCCGGCGGACCGGCCGCCCCGGGCCGCGGGACGCCCCCGAAGGGCGC
>JASIEC010000148.1 GCA_030046135.1 Thermoplasmata archaeon
GGAACGCGCGCGTCCATCCGGTGGTCGGCGGCGTTCGAGAAGACCGCGATCCCCCGGCGGGCGATCGCCTGCTCCACGGCCCCGGCGGTCCCCGACGGCAGCGCGGAGAACACGAGTCGGACCCCGGCGCGGGCGAGGCCTCCCGGCGAGAGACGCCGCAGCCGCCGTCCCTCGAGCGCCGGGGGGGGTGGCTCGGAGAGCTGCCAGACGTCGCCCAGCGCCTTCCCCTCGGAGCGCTCGCCCGCGCCGAGCAGGAGAGGGTCGAATCGCGGGTGGTCGGCGAGGAGACGGGCGAAGTGCTGGCCGATGTAGCCGCTCGCCCCGAGAATGGCGACCGGAACCCTGCGCTCGCTCACGCGAGGAACCCCCCCGTGAGCGCAAGATCGGCGATCGCGATCGCGCTCACCGACTCGAGGACCACGACGGCCCGCGGGACAATGCACGGATCGTGCCGGCCCGTCACGACGATCTCCGCGGCGGAACGGCTCGCGAGGTCGACGGTGCGTTGCGGCTTCGCGATCGACGACGTCGGCTTGACCGCGACCCGGAAGACGATCGGCATTCCCGTCGTGAGGCCCCCGAGGATCCCCCCCGCGTGGTTGGTCGCCGTGCGGACCTCGCCCTCGACCCAGACGAACGGATCGTTGTGCTCGCTGCCTCGCATCCGGGCGGCGCGGAACCCGGCCCCAAACTCGACTGCCTTCACGGCGGGCACGGAGAAGGCAGCGTGGGCGAGGACGCTCTCGACCGAGTCGAAGAACGGCTCCCCGAGCCCGACCGGAAGCCCCGTCGCGCGGACCTCGACGACCCCGCCGAGACTGTCGCCCGACCTCCGGGCCTCGGCGATCGCCTCCTCCATCCGCGCGGCGGCCGCGGCGTCCGGCGTTCCGACCTCCTGCCCCGACGCCGCCCGCAGGATCTCGGCGAGCGACGCCTCCTCCGGAACGACCGCCTCCACGTCGCCGATCGACCGGGTGAACGCGCCCACTTCGATGCCTTTCCGCCGGAGCAGCCCCCGCGCGATCGATCCCGCGATGACGAGTCCGACGGTCATCCGACCCGAGAAGATCCCGCCGCCCGACAGGTCCGCCGAGGCGCCGTACCGGACCCGCGCGGGGAAGTCGGCGTGCCCCGGCCGGGGGGTGTCACGGAGGCGATCGTAGGGCTCTCTCCGGACGTCCTGGTTCGCGACGTGGGCGCGGATCGGTCCCCCGACGGACCTCCCCTCGCGGATCCCTCGATCGACGACGAGTCGGTCCTCCTCCTGACGACGCGTCGCGAGGCGACGTCCGACCGGGCTCCGCCGGTCAAGGTCGGCCTGGATGGCGGCGGTGTCGACCACGCTTCCCTGCGGCACGCCGTCGATCTCGACGCCCACCTCAGGCCCGTGGCTCGAGCCGAAGATCGTCACCTTGAACGTCCGACCGAACGACATCATCGCCGTCGCACCCCTCCCGAGATCGAGTCGAGGTCGATCCAGAACTCGGGGTAGGACTTGTCGACGGCCCGGGCGTCGGCGATCGTAGAAGGTCCGGTGGCGGCGAGCGCGGCGACCGCGGCGCTCATCACGACGCGATGGTCGCGTTCGGTCCCGAGGTCGACCGGGCGGGGACGGGCGGTCCCGTCGATCACGACCGCGGGCCCCGAGTCGTCGACCCGTGCCCCGAGGGCGCGGGCGAGCGCGACCGTCGCCCGACGGCGGTTCGACTCCTTGCCCTCGACCTGAGGGGCCCCGAGGAGGCGGCTCCGGCCGGGCGCGGTGGCCGCGAGAGCGCCGGCGAGGGGATAGAGGTCGGGCGAGTCCGTGAGCGAGACCCGGAACGGGCGTCGTGGGCCCCCCTCCACCGTGGTGCGATCCACGCCCCGCCGGACGTTCGCGCCGGAGCGTTCGAGCAGGTCGAGGATCGCGAGGTCCGCCTGGGGCCATCTCGAAGAGACCCCCCGGACCGTGACCGCCCCTCCCGCCATCGCGGCCGCCGCCCAGAGGTACGCGGCGGACGAAGCATCGCCCGGTACCTGGAACGACGTTCCCCGGTACGTCTGGCCCCCCGGGATGGCGAAGCCGCGCCGACGCGCCCGACATCGGATCCGGTGGAATCGGAGGACCGCGAGCGTCGCTTCCACGTACGGCAGCGACACGACCGGGCCCCGGAGGCGGACGCTCGAGTCCGGGCGCACGGTGGGGAGCGCGAGCAGCAGCGAGGAGGTGAACTGCGAGCTCTGCGAGGCGTCGAGCTCCACCGATCCGCCCCGGAGGGGGCCCCGAACGAGGAGAGGGAGCGTCTCGCGCTTCGAGCGAGGGTGGACCTCGGCGCCGAGGCTCCGGAGTGAGCGGAGGAGCGGCTCCATCGGACGGCGGGGCAACCGACCCTCCCCTCGGAACCGCGCCGGACCCGCCCTGAGGGCGGCGATCGACGCGAGGAGCCGGAGCGTCGTCCCGGATTCCCCGCAGTCGATCTCCGCCACCCGGTCGGACGACGGCCCCGTCCCGGGGGCGATCGTCCATCGCCCCGGCGTGAGTTCGACCTTCGACCCGAGCGAACGGATCCCGTGGACCGTCCGCAGCGTGTCGTCGGAAACGAGCGGCCCGTCGATCCGATACGTCCGACCCGTAAGATGAGCCGCCGCGAGCGCCCGATGCGTGTAGCTCTTGGACGGCGGAGCGCGCAGGGTCCCCGAGACGGGCCCCGGGCGTACGCGCGCCGTCGTCATACGCCCCCGGGGGTCGCCAGCGGGGGCCGATGAGAGAGACCGACGGTCGTTACGACGGCCCGATCCCGCGGAAGGTGCTCCAACGCGGCGGACAGTCGGTCTCGGCTCGCGACGACCGCGAGCGCGGGCCCGAGGCCGCTCGTACCGGTCGCTACGGCGCCGTGCCGGCGCGCCTCGTCACGGAGAGGGCCGTACGCATATCCCATCACCCGCTCGACGAGCTCGGAGTTCAGCTCCATCGCGACGGGCCAGTCATCCCGCAGGACCGCCTCGACGGCGAGGTGCGAGCGGGCCGCCTCCGCCCGGAACCGTTCGTGCGTCGTGGGAGACGGGGGATGGGTCCCCGGGGGGATCCAGAGCCCGACCTCGAGGTCGGGCGGAAGCGCCAGCACTCTCACGAGGCGGTCATGGAGATTGTCGGTGACCACCAAGCCGCCCGACACCCCGGCGAGAGCGTCGTCGAACGCCCCTGTCGCGCTGACGCCGGCGGCCCGGCCGGCGCGGGCCGACAGGGCGGCGACGGCTTCGGGACCGTGGGGCCGCCCCGACGCGTCGGCCACGGCGAGGGCGATCGCCGAGGCGACGGCGCTCGAGCTCTTGAGGCCCTGGGCGACCGGGATCGCCGAGCGGATCGAGAGCCGGACCGGGTCGTACCCGGAGACCGGAAACACCGAGTGGGCGAGCCGGAGGGCTTCGGTCGCGAGGGGCGTCTTCGCGGTGGCGGGCTCGAACTCCACGTCCGGCGCGGCCCCCGCGACCCTCTCGAGCGTGACCTCCGCCCGAACCCGGAGCTCGACCCCCACGGCCCCTCCGATGCCGGTCGGCAGGGCGTTGACCACGGTGATCGCCGCGGTCGCCTCGCCTACCCCGCGCATCCGCCCTCCCGGAGCGCGGCGCGGAGCGCCTCCTCGGCGGGCTCGCGCCCCCACCAGATCGCGTAGCTCGCGGCCGCCTGGTAGACCAGAAGGCGCCAGCCGTCTTCGTACGTCGCGCCCGCCGCTTCGGCGGTACGCTGGAGGCTGGGCTCCGCGGGGGCGTAGACCCAGTCGAGCACGTGGGAGCCGCGATCGAGCAGAGGAGCGAGCGGGACGGCGAGCGGACCCGCCCCGGAGCGGCCCACCGGGGTCGCCTGGATGACGAGGGAGGCCGCCCGCCGTTCGCCGGGCTCCAGCGCCGTCACGCCGAACTCCCGAGCGAGGTCCCTCGCCGCCTCGGCGCGACGGGCGACGATCGCCGCCTCCGAGCCGAGGGTGACGGCCGCCTCGAGAGTGGCTCGCGCCGCGCCGCCCGCGCCAACGACCGTCAAGCGACGGTCCGTCCACCGTTTCGACGAGCGCAGCTCTTCGAGCCTGCGGAGGATCGCCACGAGATCGGTGTTCTCTCCCTCGATGCGCCCTTCCCGGAACGTGAGGCAGTTCGCGGCCGCGCAGGCGCTCGCCCCCGGCGCGACGTCCGTGGCTCCCTCGAGCGCGACGGACTTGAACGGGTGAGTCACGTTGAGCCCCCGAAAGCCGCTGGCCGCGAGGTCGGGGAGGGACTCGAGGAACTCGTCGTCGCCCTGCATCTCGAGGGCCACGTAGAGCCCGCGCGCCCCCGCGGCTCGCATCCACGCGGTGTGGAGCGCCGGGCTCCGGGAGTGGGCGATCGGCCGCCCCACGACCGCGAAGAGGGGAGCCATCCCGTCGCCCTCGAGGAACGGGCGAAGTCGATCCACCGGGATCTGGCTCGGCTCGACCGCCTCTCGGACAGGCTCCCCCGGAGGCGCGGCGAACACGAGCGGGAAGCCGAGCCGGCGGGAGAGGGCGCGGAGGATCGGCCCCGAGGCCCCGGTGGTGTGCACGACGAGCGCCCCCTCGTTGGGAGGCGGCAACCGTGGGAGGAGCTCACGGTACACCTCTCGGACGGAGGCCCGCACCACGAGCTTGCCCACCGCGTCGACGCTGGCCAGACTCCGAAGGCGGCGGGCCCACTCCTCGGGGGACCCCCCCGAGGGGTGCGAGGAGACGATCCGTCCGAGACGGGCGGCCGGAGGAAGCTCTGGGAGGAGGGCGAGGTCCCGGTCGTACTCGAGATCGATCCAGCGGAACGGGAGGGCGGCGAGGCGGAGCAGTATCGTTCTCCGGCTCGCCGAATCCGACGATCCCGAGCCTCCTTCCGCCGAGGAGCGGTACGTGGCCAGGAGCGGGACCGACGACGGGAACAAGCGATCGATGCCGGCGACCTCCTCCTCGGGCCACCGATCGACGCGGACCTCCGCGAGATCGGCCCCGGCGCGACGAGCGACCCGGGCCTCCTCGGCCGCCGCGTCGGCCGAGCGCGCGGAGAGGGAGACCACGATGGCGGGGGCTCGCTCGTTCATCGCTCCTCGATCGACTCCTCCACCGCGGTGCCGAGATGTCGGGCGGCGGGGAGCTTCACGCCCCTCACCTTCGTCCCGGCCGCGAGGTCGGTCACGGCGACCCTTGCCTCGGCGGTCGAAAGCCGGACGGTCTCCGCCTCCTGGAGGAAGACGGTCCGCTCCTTCCCCGCGTCGTCGGCCGTGATCGAGACGAGGGGGCGCCGCTCGATCTTGATGCGACCGACCCGGACCGCGCGACAGCTCCCCGGGGCCGCGACGAGGACCGTGTCCCCCGGGCCGAGCTCCGAGAGATAACGCGTCGTGCCGTCGGGCCGCAGCACGTAGGAGTGCGCGGACCCCGCGTTCACGCGGAACGGCCGGGGTCGGCTGAACGCCGAGCCGACCGCCTCGCTCGCCACGTGGAAGAGGAACGCCGCGGCGCTCCCGACGAGGAGTCCCTCGTCGGCCCGGAGCAGCGACGTCGTGTCGACGAGGACGCGGTCCCCAAGGCCCACCGGCCGGATCGAACGGACCTCTCGCTCGACCCAGTCGAGCGAGGGGACCCGGGCGGTCTCGAGGATGCCTTCGAGCTCGTCGATCTCGTCGGTCGTTCGCACCCGGACGACCACCCTGTCGGCCCCGTGCTCGAGCGCCCCGAGCGCCGCCGGGACCTCGCCCACGGACTCCACGCACGTCCAGAGGCGGAACCGCGTCCCCTTGGCGGCGACGAGGTTCTCGAGCGGGATCACACGATCGTGGGGCCACTCGACCGCGAGGAACCCGTCCGCCGCGGCCGACCTCACCGCCCGCTCGAGCTCCTCCAGGGAGGCGATCGGATGGATCGACACCGGATCGGCACGGCCCGGTATCTCGAGCCGGCGGTCGCGACGGATCACGACCTCCTCCCCCGCCAGCGGCTCGAGGCCGGATCCCGGTGCCGCCACGAATCCGCGGAAGCCGCGACGGCGGGCCCGGTCCACGATCGCGAGCCGCGTGGCTTCGTCCGGAGCCGACGGCTCGACCAGGACCCGCTCCAGCGTCACGGTACGATTCTCTACGCCGTCCCGTGGAGCGTTGCGGCAAGTCGGCGTACGAGGGGCCCGAGCGGAGCGCGCTGGAACAGGTTCCGTCCGATGCAGACCCCCGCCCCTCCGGCGGCCAGGCTGTCGCGGACGACGGCGAGGAACCCCTCCTCCTCGTCCGTCCGCACCCCGCCCCCGATGAGGACCGGGACAGGCGTGGTCCGGCACAGGCGGGCGAACTCCTCCTTCGACCCGGGATAGCTCGTCTTCACGATGTCGGCCCCGGTGTCCGCGGCGGCACGAGCTGCGTGGCGCAGGTCGTCCGGCGATCCCCCGTCCGCCTTCTTCACGTAGGCCATGCAAAGAAGGGGGAGGCCGAGCGCGCGGCACTGATCCGCCGCGATTCCGAGGTCCCGGAGCATCTCGGGCTCCTCCGGCACGCCGAAGTTCACCTGCACCGACAGGAGATCGGCGCCGAGCCCGACCGCCTCCTCGGCGGAGCCGACGAGCACCTTGCGGTTCGCGGTCGATCCGAGGCTCGTCGACGCCGACACGTGGATGCCGAGCCGGACCTCGGGGCGGAGGACCGGGGCTACTTCCCGGACCGCCCCCTTCGTCACGATGACGAGGTCGACCCCGCCGTCCTCGAGCTCGCGCACGACGGGGGCGAGCTCTTCGAGTCCGTCGATCGGCCCCATCGAGACCGAGTGGTCCAGCGGGACGCTGAACAGCTTCCGCTTCGGGTCGGGGAACAGCCGTCGCAGGCGGATCGATTTTCCGTACATGGTTCGTACTTC
>JASIEC010000149.1 GCA_030046135.1 Thermoplasmata archaeon
CGCCAGGTGCTCGACTGGCTCACCGACCGGTTCGTCGAGTACGACCAGCTCTGTCTGGGCTCGACGATCTTCCGCAAGCGCTGCGACGGCCTGGGCGTCCTCGCGGCGAACGACGCGATCGCGCTCGGCGTGACCGGCCCGATGCTCCGCTCGGCGGGGGTGCGGCGCGACCTCCGCAAGGACCGGCCCTACGCGGCGTACGACCGTCTCGACTTCGACGTCGCGGTCGCGGAGGGGGCCGACGTGACGGCCCGCTACCTGGTCCGGATGGAGGAGATGCGACAGTCCGTCCGCATCCTCCGCCAGGTGCTCGACTGGCTCGACCAGCACCCGGGCCCGGTCCTCGCGGACCGCCTGCCCCGGTGGCTCGGCGCTCCGTACGCGCCGGTCGGGGCCGAGGGGTACGTGCTGCGGCGGAACTATCCCAAGGGGGTCGGCTTCTCCTCGGTCGAGGAGCCGCACGGAGAGGCGCAGGCGTACGTCGTCAACGAGGGCGGGGAGCACCCGTACCGGGTGAAGTTCCGCTCGCCGGTGTTCGCGAACATCAGCGCGGCGAAGCGCTACCTGATCGGCTACCGCATCGCCGACATCCCGCCGATCATGGGGAGCGTCGACGTCTGCGTCGGCGAGGTCGACCGGTAGGGGTGGGGCCTCGTGTCGCAGGTGACGCTCTACTCGGTCGCGTACACCCTCTCCGACGATCTCCTGCGCGCGATCGGCTCGGTGCTGCCGGCGTCCGCCCGGAGCTGGGTCACGAGCTCGGACGCGGTCACCGCCCTCGCCCTGCTCGTCTTCGGCGCGATCCTCCTCGCCGCGAGCATGATCAACACGATCGTCCTCATCTGGTGGGAGCGCAAGCTCCTCGGCCGGTTCATGGACCGGCGGGGGGCGATGCACGTCGGCTACGCGGGGCTCCTCCAGAACTTCGCGGACGGCCTGAAGCTGTTCCGCAAGCATACGTTCCGTCCGCGCGAGGCCGACTCCCTGGGCTTCTACTTCGGGCCGACCGCCTACCTCGCGACGTCGATGATGATCTTCGGCCTGCTCCCGATCTCCTCGGGATGGAACGCGGGGGCGATCCCGCTCACCCTCCTCCTCGCGCTCGCGATCTTCTCGTTCGCGCCCCTGTTCATCTTCGTGAGCGCCTGGTCGAGCAACAACAAGTACTCCCTGATGGGCGGGATGCGCTCCGCCGCCCAGATGATCGCCTACGAGGTCCCGCTCCTCCTCGCGGTCGTCGCGGTGATCATCGTCGCGGGGAGCTTCGACCTCACGACGATCGTCTACGAGCAGCAGAACTACTGGTTCTGGGGGCCGCTCGTCGTCGCGCTGATCGTCTTCGTGGCGGGGATGCTCGCGGAGATGGAGCGGATCCCGTTCGATCTTCCCGAGGCGGAGGCGGAGCTCGTCGAGGGATGGAACACCGAGTACGGCGGGATGCTCTTCGCGTTCTTCATGCTCGCCGACTACCTCCGCGCCCTCGTCGGCAGCATCCTCGTGGTCCTCCTGTTCCTCGGAGGGTGGACCCTTCCCTCGTGGGTCCCCGGCAGCCTCACCTCGTTCCCGCTGGCCGGGATCGTCTGGTTCATGGTCAAGACGTACCTCGTCTTCGGCCTCTTCGTGTGGGTGCGCGCGGCCCTCCCGCGGGTCCGGACCGACCAGCTGCTCCGGGTCGGGTGGAACCGGATGATCCCGCTCGCGCTCCTCTCCGTGTTCCTCGCGGCGGTGCTCGTCACCGTCCGCTGCGTCCCCGTCTTCGGCTGCGTCCCGTCGCCGGGGGTGTAGGAGGGGGGCCGTGACCGACGGGGAGAGCGCGGCGGCGTCGAACCCGGTCCTCTACGTCGTCCGGCCGATGGCGACGGCGGCGCGGCAGTTCGCGAAGAGCCTCGTGCGCCCGTCGACGATCGTCTACCCGTTCGAGCGGCTCGAGGACCCCCAGTTCCGGGGCGAGGTCGCGGTCGCCGCGGGGAAGCCGATCGGCGTGGGGGCGATCTGGGACAACTACCGGGGCGTGCACGCGCTCAACGTCGCGACGTGCATCAGCTGCAACCTCTGCGCGTTCTCCTGCCCGGACCTGTGCATCGAGATGGTGACGGTGCCGGGCGGGGACCCGAAGCACCCGAAGAAGTGCCCCGAGATCGACTACGGCAAGTGCAGCTACTGCGGGTTCTGCTCCGACGCGTGCCCCGAGGGGTGCCTCACGATGACGACCCGCTACGAGCTCGCGACCGCGAAGCGGGCCGAGATGGTCTATTCGCCCGCGAAGCTCTACGAGGTGTTCCAGCACAAGCTCCCGATGAACCCGATCCGGCTCGAGCGGCCGGCGAACGAGGACGCGATCCTGCTCGATCCCCCGCTGTGCATCGGCTGCAACGCGTGCGCCCGCGACTGCCCCACGCAGTGCATCACGATGCTCGACGTCCCGAAGCCCGAGGCGAAGCCGGGCGAGAAGCTCCCGAAGCGGATCTGGAAGGAGCCGGTCGTCAACGACTCGGACTGCGTCCGCTGCGGGACGTGCATCAGCGTCTGCCCCAAGGAGTGCCTGTTCTGGGGGGGCCGGGCGTGAGCCTCGCCGAGGTCGCCTTCCTCCTCCTCGCCGCGATCGCCCTCGTCACCGCCGCGGCCGCGCTGCTCGTCCGCGAGCTCGTGCACACGATCCTGTGGATCGGGATCTTCTTCGTCGACCTCGCGGCGATCTACTTCCTGCTCGAGGCGCCGTTCCTGGGGGTCCTCCAGCTCGGCGTGTACGCGGGCGCGGTGACGGTGCTCCTGCTCTTCGGGATCATGGTGACCCGCAAGCGGATCTTCTCCCGGGAGGCGGCGACCGGGATCGGGCCCGCCCCGCTCGCCCTCGCCGCGCTCACCGTCGTCTTCCTCGCGACGGCGCTCGGGGAGTTCCCGTCGGGCTCGACCTCGATCCGCGCCTACCCTCCCACCGCCCTCTCCACCGACCTCTTCGGCGCCCACGGGCCGTGGCTCCTCCTCCTCGGCGTCATCATGCTCGCCTCGGTCTCGGGGGCGATCTGGCTGGTCCGGGAGGGGCGCGAGTGACCGGGCTCCCCCTCGCGGGGTTCCTCGCCCTCTCCTCCGCGCTCCTCGGGGTCGGACTGTTCGGGATCCTCACCCGGCGGAACTTCGTCCTGCTCCTCATCGCGATCGAGATCGCGATGAACGCCGCGATCCTCAACTTCGTCTACTTCGCGGCGTTCGCGCCGGTCGCGCCCCTCGGCCTCACCGGCCAGGAGATCGCGGTCGTGCTCGTCGGCTTCGCGGCGACGGAGGTCGCGGTCGGCCTCGCGATCGTCCTCGCCCTCCACCGGCTCCGCGGCTCGATCAACGTCGCCGAGGCGACGGACCTCAACGGATAGGGGGAGGACGACCTGGACCCCCTCACCGCGCTGTTCCGCTGGGCGTTCGTCGTCCCGCTGCTCTCCGTCGCCGCGTTCGTCGTCGTCGGAGTGATCGGGTCCCGGCTCCCCCGGCTCGAGTGGGGCGGCTGGATCGCGGTCGCCGCGTCGGCGGCGGCGATGGTCCTCGGCGTGCTGATCTCGGCGGGGGAGATGCTGAGCCCGAGCACGTACACGGACGTACGGTACACCTGGCTCCGTCTCCCGCCGGCCCCCGGCGCGTTCCCGAACGGTGTCTCGCTCGTCATGGGGACACTCGTCGACCCGCTCTCGGCGCTCCTGCTCGTCGTCGTGACCGTCGTCGGCTTCCTCGTGATGCTCTACTCGATCGAGTACATGCACCACGAGCGGGGGCTGCCGCGCTACTACGCGGAGCTGTCCCTGTTCCTGGCCGCGATGAACGGCCTCGTCCTCTCCGACAACCTCCTCGAGTTCTTCCTGTTCTGGGAGCTGGTCGGGCTCTGCTCGTACTTCCTGATCGGCTTCCACTACGAGCGGCCCGCGGCGGCGAGCGCCGCGAAGGAGGCGTTCCTCGTCACGCGCGTCGGCGACGTGATGTTCCTCCTCGGGATTTTCATCTACTTCTCCGTCTACGCGACGAAGGGCCCGGGGCTCGGATGGGCCGCGAGCGGGTTCCTCTTCGCCGAGGGGAACCACGCGTTCCTCGCGGGCGTCTCGGGCGGGAGCTCGCTCCTCCTCACCGTCGCCGGGATCATGATCCTCGGCGGGGCGGCGGGCAAGAGCGCCCAGTTCCCGCTCCACGTCTGGCTCCCGGACGCGATGGAAGGTCCGACGACCGTCTCGGCGCTGATCCACGCCGCGACGATGGTCGCGGCCGGCGTCTACCTGCTCGCGGTGACGAGCGTCTTCCTGGGGTTCACCGCCGTCGACTCGCTCGTCATCGTCGCGATCGGCGGGATCACGACCTTCTTCGCCGCGACGATGGCGGTCGTGCATCCCGACATCAAGCGGGTGATCGCCTACTCGACGATCAGCCAGCTCGGCTACATGGTCCTCGCCGTCGGGGCGGGATTCACGATGGTGGGCCTGTACCACCTCTTCACGCACGCGTTCTTCAAGGCGCTCCTGTTCCTCGCCGCGGGCTCGGTGATCCACGCCGTCGGGACGCAGGACCTGTTCCGGATGGGCGGCCTCCGCAAGCGGATGCGCCTCACGGCGGCCGCGTTCGCGATCGGCGGCCTCGCGCTCGCCGGCATCCCTCCGTTCGCCGGGTTCTGGAGCAAGGACGACATCCTCGCCTCGGTCTACTCGACGCTCGGGAGCCACCCCGAGTACTGGCCGTTCTTCCTGCTCGCCTTCGGCGCGGTGTTCCTGACGGGCTACTACATCTTCCGGGCCTGGTTCCTCGCCTTCTCGGGGTCGCCGCGCGACCCGACGCTCCCCGCCGCCCACGAGGGCCCGTGGGTGATGACGGTCCCGCTCGTCATCCTGTCCGCGATGGCGGTCGGCGCTGGGCTCCTCGTCTACCTCCCGGCGTTCCAGGGGCTCCTCCTCCACGGCGGCGCGGGGATCGGAGGGATCCCGCCGCACTATGGGACGACCGAGCTCCTCCTCTCGGCGGCGAGCGTGGGCCTCGCGGGCGCCGGGATCCTCACCGCCTGGGTACTCTGGGGCTCGGGGAGGATCGCCCCGCTCCCCCGGAGCGCGCCGGTCGCCACCGTCCGCCAGGTCCTGCTCCAGCGGTACGGCATGAAGGCGGCGTACGACGCGATCGGGCAGCGCGGGGTGTACACGGTCGCCCGGGCGGCGGACTTCGTCGACCGGTTCGTCCTCGACGGGGCGGTCCACGGCTTCGAGCGGGCGTTCGGCGGGCTCTCCGACCGGCTCCGGAAG
>JASIEC010000150.1 GCA_030046135.1 Thermoplasmata archaeon
ATTCCCACAAAATGGGTCGGGAGTCGCCGCCAGACGGCGACCGTGAATGCGAGCAGGAGGAGTGCCAGGAGGAACAGCGCGTCGAAGAAGAACAGGTCGTACGAGGTCGCGCCGGGGAAGCCGTTGATCGGCCAGGTGAGCTCCCCCCAGACGGCGAAGAGTCCGATCGCGAGGCCGAGGATCCCGAGGATTGCCGCCCCGCCCCGGAGGTGGGAGTAGGCGCGGACGGGGTCCTTGCGGTGCGACTCGAACCAGACGAGGACCCCCGTGTAGAAGACGGCCGCGCAGAGGAGGATGAGCAGGTCGACGATCAGGCTCAGGTCATCGATGAACGCCATCTCCACCGTGTCCCGGTCAGCTGAGCCGGCCCGGGTGCCTCTAGCGGACGGAAAGGGCCGACGTTGATATGTGTTCGGTTGGGGGGCTCCACGGAAGGCCGATCGGACGCCGCCCGCGCCGGGCTTTCGGCGGCCCGCCGGCCGCCTCGCCCCCGGTCTCTGAGGATTCCTGCCCGGCGGTCCGGACGACCCTGATTTAAGGGGCCGGACGGCTCGGGTTCCGTGCCGAGCGGGCGGCCCGGGATCGACCTAGCGCGCGTCCTGACCCTGCAGGAAGTTCGGGGGTTCGTTCGGCAAGCACGCTGCCGGTTGGGCGTCGCGTTCTTTGGCCTCGTCTACCTGCTCGGAGCTCTGCTCGGCGGAGGGATGCTGACCCTCTTTGCCCTGCGGGGCGGCTACACGGTGGAAATCCTCCTCGGCAGCGGCACAGGGCCGGGCTGGTGGAACTATCCGGGTCTGCTCGTCATCGCACCGTGGGGGGTCGTCATCCTGCCGTTTCTCTCGACCCTTGTGATGCTGGTCGTGGCCGTCGGGGTGGGGCTGGGCATGACGGTCGCGGTGGTCCTTGCCTACCGCCTCCTCCGCCCGAACCCCGACGACATCGCGCGATCCAAAGCGGTCGGGGTCGCGACGGGCCTGACGCCGGCGATGCTCGGCCTCGTGACCCTCGGAGCCTGCTGCTCGACGACGACGGCGGCGACCGCCGGGGTCGGCCTGGTGGCGGCCGCCTCCGGAACGACAGTGACGAGCCTGATTCTCAACAACTGGGTCCTCGGCCTGTTCCAGCTCGCGGTGGTGTGGGTCGCGCTGCTCGCGCAGGAGATGCTTCTCACCATCTACGGAGGTCTGTACGGCAGGGCCGGGCGCGCGGCCGCCTCCGCGAGCGCCTCCGCGCCCGCAATCGGAGGGCGCTACATCGTGGGCATCGCCCTCCGGGTCGCGCTGATCGTAGCGGGCCTGCTGTGGGCCCTCGCCATCTTCTCGCAATGGCCGAGTTCGCCCCCGACCGCGGCGGGGCCCGGCCTGTGGTTCCAGTGGGTGGCCCAGCACGAACTCCTCGGACTCCTCGCGATTCTCGCAGGTCTATTCCCGCAGTCGATCGAGCGACTCCTTCTCCGGACCCGGACGGGTCTCGGTCGCGTCGTCCCCGCCCTGCTTCTTGTCGCGGGTCTGACGCTGCTTGTTTGGCTCCCGTCGACGCTGACCCAGGCGGGGCTCGACAGCCTTACCGACCAGATCCTGGGGAGCGTGGGGATCGGTGCGTTCTGGGGAGGGCTCTCGCCGGGACCGATCTCGGGCATGGCCCTCGTTGTCCGGTGGATCCTTGAATACGCCCTCATCGGAGGGTTCGCGATCGCCGCCGCACTCGCCCCGGAAGCGACGATGGCTCCGCTGCTCGCCACGCTACCCGCGCCAGCGGGATCGCGAGCGGGCTCCCCGGTCTTTGTCGCGGAGCAGCCGACGCTGTCCGAGGTCGCCGGCGAGGGCGCCCACGGGGCAGCGGCGGATCCGTTCGGGAGCTCCGCCACTTCGGCCGGAGGGGTTCGCTCCGGCTGATCCGCACGGGACTCGAGCGGAACGGACCCAGGAGCCTCGGGGCGGCCGGCGCGGCGGCCACGGGGAAGGGGACGCTCGCGCCCGAGCGTTATGTACGGCGGGCGCGCTCGCCCCCCGGGGGCGCTCGTGAGGGTCCAACGGGCCGGCGTCGTGGGGGCGGGGGCGATGGGAGCCGCGATCGCCGAGCTCCTCGCGTTCAACGGGATCGACGTCGTCCTCAAGGACGTGGACGCGGCCCGCGTGGAGGCGGGCCGGGCCCGGGTCCGGGCGATCGTCGACGAGCTCGCAAGGTTTCACGCGGAACGCGCGTCCAAGGAGATCGCCCGCGTCAGCGACGAGGCCGGGGCGCTCACCGAGGAGCAGGCGGCTCGCATCCGCACGAAGCTCGCGCCGAAGTTCTCGCCGGCCCGCGCGGATGAGACGTACACCCGGGTCCGAGGGGTGACGGAGTACGAGGAGTTCGGCCAGGTCGACTTCGCCGTCGAGGCCGTCTTCGAGGAGGAACGAACGAAGCACGAGGTCCTTGGCGCGCTCGATCGCGTGCTCCCGGAGCACGCGGTCCTCGGGTCGAACACCTCGTCGCTCTCGATCACGAGGCTCGCCCGGGGGCTTAGGCACCGGCCCACGACGCTCGTCACCCACTTCTTCAATCCGCCGCACACGCTTCCGCTCGTGGAGGTGTCCGCCGGAGCCGATACGCGCGACGACGTCGTCCAGGACGTGGTGGGGTTCCTCGAAGGACTTCGGAACCATCGGGGACCCTTGGCCCCGATCGTGGTCCGGGAGGCCCCCGGGTTCGTCGTGAACCGCCTCCTCCTCCCGGTCCTCAACGAGGCGTGCTTCGCTCTCGCTGAAGGGTTGGCCTCCGCTCGGGACATCGACCTCGCCATGAAGGCCGGCGCCGGGATGCCGATGGGACCGTTCGAGCTGGCCGACCTCATCGGGCTCGATGTGGCGCTGGAGGTCGCCGAGACGATGTTCCGCGAGTTCGGCGACCCGAAGTACCGGCCCTCTCCGCTCCTCCGACGCTACGTGGACGCCGGTCGCCTCGGCCGGAAGACCGGCAGCGGGTTCTACGAGTACCCCGCCTAGCCGGGGGCCCCCGGCGGGACCGCCGCGGGCCGGGGCGCCGGTCCCGCTGAGCTTGGAGCGGCGGCGCGGGGGGAAGGCTCCGGTGCGGCCGCGGGGGCCGTCGGCGGCTTCGGAAGCGTCGTTCGTACGGGAGGAG
>JASIEC010000002.1 GCA_030046135.1 Thermoplasmata archaeon
ACCTTTCGGCGGGACGAACCAGGAGCGCTGGAGCATCGCGACCAGGTCGAACAAACGGGGGGCGACGAACTCCACGACAGGCTCGGGCGGAGCCACCGGAGCGGGCGGAAGCTCGGGCGCGGGGAGGGGGATCGGGGCCGACGGGAGAGGGGCGGCCTGAGGGGGCGCTGGAGGGGCCGGCGCCGACGGCCGGAAGACCGACGGAGACGGCGGGAGGAGAACCCCCCCGGACCGGGACCAGTGGATGTCTCCCCCGGGCAGCGAGAGGGGTGTCCATTGCGGGAGCGCGAGGGCGGAGGGGGAAGGGGTCGGAGTCGGGGCCGGGGAGGGGGGTGGGGCCGCCACCCGCTCGGCGGGGCGCTCCACGGGCGGGGCCGGGCGGATCGCCCCCCCGGAGAGGACCCACTCGTGGGGGAGGGCGCTCGTCGCGGAGAGGACCCGGACCACCAGCTGGCGGGGACGGGCGAACGCGCCCGACTCGGCACCGGTGGCCAGGACGAAATCGACCTCTCGCGGCGCCTCCGGGGTCGCTTCAACGCGGGTCGGAGCGGGGCTTGGGGACGGTTCCGCCAGCGTGGCAGCCCCTACTCGGGCCTCGTCCAGGACGCGGGGTGCCCGGCGGGGTGGGAAGAGGTACGACGCCAAGCTGGAGCCCTCCGGGATGCGAAGAGGACTCGACGACGCGAGGTCCCGCACCCCCGCGGTCTCGGGATCCCGGCGGGCGGACTCCGGGCCCTGCCCGCGCCTCTCCCGCTCGGATTCCTCCGCGGGGGCTGCCTGGGCCAAGGGACCGAAGGGGGAGAACCGGGGGTCGTCGGCACCCCGTTCCGAGCGCGGCGCGATCTCGCCCGACCGGAGGCGGAGAAGGGGGGAGTACCCTGCGGGTTCCGCTCTTGCTCCGGAGATCGTCGTACGGGGCGGCAGCCGATCCGCCGCGTAGACGGCGCTCCGGACCGACTCCGTGATCGACGGACCGATCCCGCTCCAGTCGACCGGGGCCCGGGCGGGCGACCCGTACTCAGGGCGACGCGCCGAGGGGTCTGCGGAGCCGCCCGGATCGTCCACCAGGCCGTACCGTTCGAGGCCCGTCCAATCGACCTCGGGGGACTCGCTCCAGCCCGAGACGACGCGTAAGATCAGGCGACCGGGGCACGCTACCACAGGTCCCACCCGGAGGCGGTGCCTTCCGTATCCTTAGCTCCCCATAAGGGTGAGGCCCTCGTTCGAGGGCCTCCCGGGCAGCGGCGCGCCCCGCTGCGGTCCACCGGGCGGAGCGGTGATCGACCGCGGGCGGAGGAACGACCGAGCCTCGTCGTCCGCGATCCCGGGCCCCGACGATCGCGAGTTGTCTAGAATCCGGACAGCAAGTCCTCGATGACATCACGGGGGTTCGGAGAGGTGGCGACCGCGCTCGAGACGAGGACCCCCCGGCTGCCGAGCTCGAGCGCCCGCGCGACATCCTTCTTCCCGTGGACCCCGGCACCGCAGAGGACACGGACGCTCGGGTCGACCTGACGCACCGCCGCCACCGAGTGGACGACAAGCTCCGGGCGGGCCGCGGAGACGGCCACGCGACCCGAGATCAGCTCGGGAGGTTCGACGGCGATGTACGGAGGACCGTACTCCGCGAACCTCCGGCACGATTCTGCGTCCGGCGCACAGACCAGCGCCGCCAGCCCGGCCGCCCCGAGCTCTTCCACCGTCGACCGAACCCCCTCGGATGTGAGAGGGTGCTCGGAATGGTTGACCAGGCTCCCCTTCGCCCCGGCCGCGCGGATCGCCTCGGGGGGCACGAACCCGGTCTTCGCCCCGGCCCCGACGAGATCGACGTGCTGGGCGAGCACCGGGATCCCGACCGCGCGCGCGACCCGGCCGACGTCCGGAAGCGGGGGAGCGATCGCGACCGCGACCCCCCGCGCCCGGCCCGCGGCCTCGAGCTCCCTCGCGAGGAGCTCGGCGCCGTCGCCGAGGCCCGCCGGATAGACCTTCAGGTTGACGACGAGGATCGGCGAACCGAGGTCGGGGCGGTCAGTGGGCAGGGGCGGCCCGGACGCGCTTCGGCCGGGAGCAGATGGCGTACTCGTCGCCGTCGAAGAAGACCTCCCGGTCGGGGTGCTTTCGCTGGAGCTCGGAGATTCGGCTGAGGACGTCCTCGAGGGTCGTGGACTCGTCATTCGGATCGATCCGGAGGTGGACCGTCTTCTCGGGCCGCTCCGAAGGATGACCCGCGCCCGGCATTCGCCCCCGAGGGGAGGCTCAACGCGAGCGGGGCCTTTAAGCGTTCGAGGAGGGGAACGGGCGACCGCCGGATCGCCCGCTCGAGCGGCACGCCCCCGCCCGGCACCGTCAGACGCCGGGGCTCTTCGGCAGGATCCGCGGCGCGTACGCGGGGACCGAGAGGAGGTGGATCCCCGCAACGAGGAGCCAGAGGAGCGGCGGCGCGACGATGAGCCTCTCCATCCCGCCGACGCCGAGCGCGAAATCTCGCCCGGCCTCGAACAAGGCGGTCGCGATCAGCGTGAGGAGCCCCGAGAAGAGCGTGTACGCCCGGAACCCGTCCCAGCGGGTGTCGCGGAACATCGCGAACCCGAGGGTGACGAGCGCCAGCCCCGCCCCGACGAACGTCACCCCGGAGGCGATCCCGTGCACGGTCCCGTTGACGTTCTCGGGGGAGATCCCGACCCCGATCGCGGCGAGGGCCGAGACCACCACCAGGCCGAGGCCGATCGTCGAGCTCTTCCGGCTCGGGAACGCCGTCTGCGCGAGGATCGTCCCGAGGACCACGAGGACCCCGAGGAGGATGATCGCGCCGTTGAACAGATCGTGCCAGGGCGACAGCTGCGTGTTGCCGAGGTCGCTGATGTAGTTGTGGAGGTCGCTGTAGCCCGGGTACTTGAGCTGGGTCACCACCATCGCGACGATGAACTCGGCCGACGCGATCGCCCACAGCGCGGCCCCGTGGTGGACCGATCGGTGGACGAGCGGGCCCCGACGGGGCTCCGGCGAGCTCATGCCGGGTCCTTCAGTCCTCGCGAGCGTTCCGCTCGTAGGAGGCGTCGCTCGCTCGCTTGAGGCGCGCCCCGTCGCGGTCGCAGACCGGCCGCGCGCTCGGGGGGACGTCGATGACGTAGCCGCCCCCGCACTTCGGGCACTCGTAGTACGGCATTCGGACCCTCGGGCGGGAGCAGTGGATTCTCCCTATTAATTCCCCCTCGTTCAGTCGCGGCAGAGGGCCCGCTCCGGGGTCGAGGGTCGAGAGGTGCCGAGCTCGCGACCGTCCGACCGCCGCCGACCGCCACCCCGCGCTGGCACGCCCCCGAGGTCCGAGGAGCCGCGACCGCCCCACCTCCGATTCCGGGACCTCGACGAGTACCGCGCCCGTCGGGAGCTCCGCCGCTTCGAGGGGACCCCGCAGCGCGACCTCTTTCGGGAACTCCGGGAGAGGTTCCTCGACCGTCACCGGACCGAGGCCCGCTGGTGCCTCGATGTAGGGTCCGGGCCCGGCCGCTTCACGCATCGACTCGGGGGCCCCGCCTCCCGCCGGGTGGCGCTCGACCTCTCCCGAACGATGCTCTCCGTCGCGGGGGCCGGCCGATCGAACCTGCCGAGGGGCGGTCTCTCGGCGATCGACCAGGTCCGGGGGGACGCGCTCCGGCCGCCCCTCGCCCCCGGCATCTGGGGCGAGGTCGTCGTCGCGGGCAACACGCTCGGGTTCGCGGCGGCCGCCGGCCCGACGTTGCTCGAGAGGACCGAGGAGCTCGTGGCCCCCGGCGGAACCCTGCTGGTCGAGATCGCGCCCGGTCCCGGAGAGAGGTCCAGGTACCTGGGTCGGCTCCCTCCCGGAGCCGTCGGACGGCTGCTCGAGGCCCCGGTCACGGCGATCCTCCCGCGGGTCGAGCGGGAGGGATTCTTGCGAGAGCCCCGACGCCGTTCGACGTCCGACTTCCATCGATGGAAGGTCTCGGAGCTGACCGACCGGTGGGGCCGGCGCGGTTGGGAGGTCCTCGAGATCCTCGCGATCGCCCCGGCTCTCGGGACCGATCCGGAGCGCGTCGCCGCGGTGGCGAAGAGCCGGAAGGCGTGGAGCCGGCTCCTGGAGGTCGAGGAACGGGTCGGCCGGCACGAGGACCGCTGGCCCCAGGCCGCGGCGATCCTCCTCTCGGCCCGGAAGGGCGGTCCTCCGGGGTCGGGAGCGGTCCCCGGCGCCGTCTAGTCCCCGAGGGTCTCCCGGGGACGCTCCCGGAACGGCCCCGGGCCCGTCTCGCCGATTCGGCAACTCGGAAAGAGGGGTTTATCTGCCGAGCCGCCCCATCTTTCGCGGGTTCTCCCATGCCTACTAGGAAACCCGCTCCTACGCCGAGCCCAGCGGCCCGGTCGGTCGGCGTGCGCTCCGAGGACCTGGCGCTGGCCGAGAAGGACGCCCTTCTCCAGCTGAAGATCGGCCGGTCGGCCCATCTCTACGCGATCGGGATCTCCGCGGCCCTCGCCATCACGGGGATCCTCCTGCTGCTCTTCTACCCCCAGCTCCCGAAGTTCCCCTCCTCGATCCACGGCCCCTCCGCGGTGAGCGCGACGTTCTACCTCCTCGTGCCGCTCCTGGCGGGCCTCGTCGCCGCGTCGATCGGGCTCGCGGCGAAGTGGGAGGCGTTCCAGCTGTGGCCGTGGGAGCCCCATTTCTCGACGACCGTCGGGGCCCTCGCCCTGAACGTCGCGCTCGCCGTCGTCTTCGCCCTCCGGGTGGCCGGGACCGGCCCGCTCGCGGGCGTTGCCCTCTTTCCGTGGTTCCTCTCGCTCGAGTTCCTCGGCATCGGCCTCGCCTTCCTGGGGCTCGCGCTGACCTGGTCCCCGTGGGACGCCCGCCACGCGGCGAGCGGCGCCGCGGCGCTCCTCCCGCTCGCGACGACCCTCCTGGTCTACTACCCCCCGTCCACGACGACCGGCCCGGTCGAGGCGACCGCGGTCGCCCTGGTCGTCTCGGCCCTCCTCTACCAGACCTCGGGCTCGCTCCTCCACCTCGTCTCGTCGGGCACCCCCACCCACGAGCGTGCGATCGCCGTCTCGGGCCAGCAGCGGATCGTCCGCCTGGCCGGGGAGGTCCACCAGAAGGAGGCGGCGCTCCTGTTCCGCGAAACCGCGGTCGTCCGTCGGGAGGCCGACGCGGAGAACGCGGAGGCGTCGATCCGCCGCCAGCGGCAGGTCCTCGCGGAGGCCCGCAAGGAGCTCGACGACATCGATCAGAACGTCGCGGGCCGCTCCGAGCAGGTCGCGGCGAAGGAACGGGAGGTCGCCGGCCACGCCGCCGAGGTCGACGGCCGGACCCGCCAGCTCGCGGACCGCGAGAAGGCGCTCCAGCTCCGCGAGCAGGAGGCGGCCCGCCAGGCCCCCCTCGTCGCCGCCCGGGAGCAGAGGCTCGCCCAGCGGGAGGGAGAGATCGCCCGCCGCGACGCGGAGCTCACCCACCGGGAGCAGGACGTCGAGCGAAGGAGCGCCTCCCTTCCCGAGACCGAGGCCCGTCTCGAATCCCGTCGCAAGGAGGTCGAGAGCAAGACCGCCGAGCTGCTGCGCAGGGAGGGGGACCTCTCGTCCCGGGAAGCGGGGGCCCGCCCACCGTCCGGCGGCACCCCGGGGGTCGCCCGGCCCGCCGACAGCTCGGGTCCCAGGGAATCCCAACTCCGGCAGCTGAAGGCGGTCCTGGACGAGCAGAACGCCTCCCTGGGCCACCGGGCGAAGGAGCTCGCGGACCGTGAGAAATCGTTCGAGGCCACCGTTCGGAAGACGACAGACCGCGCCGCGGCCGTCGCCTCCCAGGAGGCCGCCCTCCGGCAGAAGGAGGCGGACCTCGCCGAGCGCCTGAAGGCGGCCGACGACCGCCGGTCCCAGTACGAGACGGCGGCCAAGGACTACCGCAGCCGGCTCGAGGAGTTCGGCCGCCAGCAGGTCGACACCGCCCGAAAGGGGGCCGACCTCGATCGGACGCTCCAGACGGTCAGCGCGCGGGAGAAGTCGATCGCCGACCGGGAGAAAGCCTCCAAGGCCGCGATCGAGGACCTCGAGCGCCGGGAGCGGGAGCTCCTCGCCCGGGAGAGGGCCCTCGAGGCGGGGGAATCGGAGGTCAGCCTCCGGCGCCAGGAGATGGCCCGGAGCGGCGACATGCCGATGGCCGCGCTCGCGGCCGTGGCCGTCGCCGACCGCGGCGAGAGCGAGGGAGGGTTCCGGATCGCGTCGGCCCCGTCCCGGGGCCGCCCGTCCCGCGGGAGCCGGGGCCCGGGAGCCGAGGCCCCCCCCTCCCCCGGGGAGACGCTCGCCCCCCCGAGCGGCCGCCGATACCCGGACCGCCTACCGTCCGGGACCCCACGCCTCGACGATCTGCTTCTGGGCGGGTTCCCTCCCCGCAGCCACGTCGTCCTCCTCGGGGACGCGTTCGTCG
>JASIEC010000024.1 GCA_030046135.1 Thermoplasmata archaeon
ACCCCCTCCCCGGAGTTCCTCGACAAGGTCGCGCGTCTGCGGCAGGTGCTCCCCGATCGGGTGCGCGCGGTCGCCGCCGCGAGGTCGAGCCCGCTCGTCCGGGCCGTCGTGGCGGGGAGCGCCGCCCGCGGGACGTTCCTCTCGGACCGGCTCGACATCGATCTGTTCCTGCTGTTCCCGCCCGAACTCTCGCGCGAGCGGTTGAAGGACGAAGGGCTCGCGATCGGCCGGGAGGTCCTCGAGAACCCCGAGATGCGCTACGCCGAACATCCGTACCTGCGGGGCAAGTTCGAGGGGTTCGCGGTCGACGCGGTCCCCGGGTTCGCGATCGCCGATCCGTCCCACCCGCTCTCCCCGGTCGACCGAACCCCGTTCCACCAGGAGTACCTTGCCGCGCGCGAGACCCCCGAGCTGGTCTCGCAGGTCCGCCTCGCGAAGCAGTTCCTCCGGGGGCTCGGGATCTACGGCTCGGAGGCTCGCACGGAGGGGCTGTCGGGGTATCTGGTCGAGCTCCTCGTCCTCCGGTTCGGCTCGTTCCGCGGGCTGTGCCGCGCCGCGCGCGCCTGGCGGATCCCCGCCGACCTCGCGGAGCCGGGGAAGGAACCCCCGCGGCTTCCCGAGGAGGTGGCGCTCGTCCTGGCGGACCCCGTCGACCCCCATCGCAACGTCGCGAGCGCCCTGTCCCGGCGCAACCTCGGGATCCTCATCGTCGGCGCCGGGGCCTATCTCGACCGCCCGTCCGAGGCATGGTTCGAGCTCCGGGTCCCGGCCCCGCTCGACCGCGCCGAGGCGCTCCGGCAGGTGGCGGAACGGGACACCCACGTGGCGATCGTCGGGCTCCCGCGACCGGAGCTCGTCGACGACACTCTCTACCCGCAGGTCCGGAAGGCGGAGCGGGCGATCGCCGACGAGATGGCCCGCTCGGGGTTCGAGGTCCTCGGGAGCGCGAGCGCCGCCGACTCACACCGCGTGGTCGTCGCGCTCGAAGTCGCCCAGGTCCTTCGCTCGGCGGTCCACCTCCGCTCAGGACCCCCCGCCGGGATCGATCGGGTCGGGCAGTTCCTCGAGAAGTGGACCGGGCCCGAGGCTCCGACGCTCCAGGGTCCGTACGTGCGATCGGACGGTAGCCTCGGGGTCGAGACAAAGTGGGAGATCCGCGATCTCGAGTCGGCGATCGTCGCGGCCCTGCCTCGCCTCTCGTTCGGGAAGAACCTCACGCCCGCGGACCCGTCCGCGATCGAGGTGCGATCCCTCGACGCTGCCGCCGAGGGCCCGGCCCTGTCGGAAGCCCTCCGAGGGCTGCTCGCGAAGCACCTGCCCTGGCTCGAGGCGACGGCGGCCCGGCTCAGCCGACGACGTTGACGAGCACGAACCAGATCGCGATCCAGCCGAAGAACACGAGCGCGAGGAGGCCGGCCCAGTCGGCCTTCGTGTAGAGGTCGGACCGCACCCGGAGCCGCCCGATCAGGGTGGGGCTGAGGACCAGGACGAGCAGGCCGATGGGGAACGGGACGTCCCACGGGAGGTGCTCCGACGTCGCCGCCCAGGACATCGCGCCGAGGAGGAGGGCGATCCCGCTCGCGAGCACGAGCGCCCCCATCAGCTCGAACTCCTTCGTGACGAACTTCTTCTCGTCGAACTCGGGGAACTCGAAGGCGGCCTCCTTCGTCTCCTCGGGCTTCTGGCGGACCTTCTTCGCCACCGCTCAGCCTCCCCGCGCCCGGCGGGCGGCTCGGAACAGCTCCTCCGCGCGGTAGGAGCTCCGGACGAGCGGGCCGGCCTCGACGCCCGAGAACCCGAGGCCGAGCGATGCGTCCCTCCAGGCCGAGAATTCCTCCGGGGGAACGTAGCGCGCCACCGGGTGATGCGCCGGCGACGGCCGGAGGTACTGGCCCATCGTCAGGAGATCGACCGAGGCGCGGCGGAGGTCCCGAAGCGCCTCCTCGACCTCCTCGCTCGACTCGCCCGTCCCGAGCATCAGCGAGCTCTTCGTCACGAGGCCGGGGCCGCCGATCTCCCGGGCCCGCGCGAGGAGCTCGAGCGACCGGTCGTAACCCGCCCGGCGATCGCGGAGCTCGGGGCTGAGCCGGCGCACGGTCTCGAGGTTGTGGGCGAGGACGTCCGGGGCCGATTCAACCACGCTCGCGAGCGCCGCCCGGGAGCCGCCGAGGTCGCCGATCAGGAGCTCGACGAGGGTGGGCGGGCTCTCCCCGCGGATCCTCCGGACCGTCTCGGCGAGAAGGGCGGCCCCCCCGTCGGAGAGGTCGTCGCGGCACACCTGCGTGAGGACCACGTACCGAAGGCCCCAACGGCGGACCGCCTCGGCGACGCGGGCCGGCTCCGTGGAGTCGACCTCCCCTCGCGGCCAGCGCGTTGTGACGGCGCAGAACGAGCAGCGGCGTGTGCAGTCGGTGCCGAGCAGGAGGAGCGTCGCCGCCCCGGCGGACCAGCACTCGGGGAGGTTCGGGCACCGCGCCTCCCGGCAGACGGTCCCGAGGCGGAGCTCGTCGAGGAGCCCGCGGACCTCGGGATACGCCGGGCCCCGCGGGGGCCGGACCCGGATCCAGGCGGGGAGCCGGTCGGGCTGGACCGTCGGACCGAGGGCCGTCGCCGAGGACGACACGGGCGCGGACGACGGAAGCAGCACCATTACCCTTTCGAGGAGCGGGCGAGGCCGAGCCGCTCCTCGAGCAGGGTCGCGAGGTACGACGCGGGCAGCTCGTCCATCGCCACCTGGCTCGACTCTCCCGAGCCGGCCGCCTCGAGGGTCACGAGGCCGTCGCGCTCGAGCTCCTTGAGCGTCCTCCAGAACGTGGTGCGGCTCATCGGCGAGCCCCCCAGCTCCTCGAGCAGGGCCGCGTGGCTGGAGCGGAGCTTCTGGCTCGCGACCGAGGAGCGCTTGCCCTTGAGACTCCGCGAGATCGCGAGGAGGACCCCGAGCTCGTTCGTCGAGAGGCTCTCGAGCTGCGTCTCGGTGACGGTCGGCAAGAGCGATCCCTTGCCGCGGCGAACGTGCTCGGAGGTGACCTCGCTCTCCCCGGCGTCCTCGGCGGACCGGGCGGCGTTGAGGAGGAGCTCGAGCGCGAACCGGGCGTCGCCGCCCCGCCCCGCCACCCGCGCGATCTGCCCGAGGATTTCGCGGGAGACGCTCCCGGGGCGCAGGGCGATCTCCGCCCGCGCCGCGAGGATCTCGGTGAGGTCCTCCTGGTCGTACGGGGCCAAGGCGAGCCGCCGTGTCACGCCGAAGCTCGAGCGGCTCGCGGCGTCGAGGTACGGGAGGAGGTCCTCGGCGGCGACGAGGACGAGCGAGATCGACCCGAGCTCGACCTCTCGCGAGCGCGACAGCAGGTAGACGAGCTTCGTCCCCTGTTTCACCAGCGCCGCCGCCTCGTCGAGCAGGATCAGATGGTGCGCCGGAGCGCGTCGCAACCCCTGCTCGAACACGTCGAGCATCTCGGAGAGGCCGTAGCCACGGTCGGGGAGCGAGGTCCCGACGCTCCGGAGGAGGTCGAGCATCACGGTTCGGTCGCTCGCCCGGCGCCAGCAGTTGACGTACGTCGCGCGGACGGGAAGGTCCCGGAGGCGGCCGCCACGCTCGAGGTCGTCCGCGAGGCGCCGAGCGATCGCGGTCTTCCCGCTCCCGATCCCCCCGGTGAGGAGGAGGTGGTACGGGAGGCCCCGACCGAGGGCCTCTCGGTACCGCCGGTAGAGCAGCTGGAGCTCGGTGTCCCGCCGGACGAGCTTCGGCGGCACGAACGACGGCTCGAGCGTCTCCTCGTGGAGGAGGATCCGGGTCGGCGGGGTCATCGCGGGCGCGGGTGGCCGAAGGAGGCGTTTATCGTCTTCCCCTTGGGGCCCCGCCCGGGAGCCGGCCACGGGGGCGGAGCGCGAGACGCGCGAGCGCCCGTTCGAGGAGCTCGCGGGGGGAGGCGCGGGCGTCGAGCACGATCCATCGATGGCGCCGGGCGAGGGTGCGGTACGACCGCGCGACCCGTTCGAGCGTGCGCCGACGCTCGAGCGGCTCTCGCACCGAACCCCTCCGGCCGAGCCGCGCGAGCGCGGCCGACGCCGGGAGGTCCAGGAGCACGACGCGGTCGGGGGCGATCGCCGAGGTCGCTTCGATCGCCTCGAGCCGGCGGCGATCGGCGGGAGGCAGCGCGCTCCCCTGGTAGGCGAGGGTCGAGAAGTAGCTCCGATCCTGGACGACGAGATCGTAGCGGTCGAGGTCCCTCGCGACCGCCGGGCGCGCCAGGAACCGGTCGACCGTGAAGTAGATCGCCCCCGTCCAAGGGTCGCCCACGCTGGCGGACTGCGCGATCGCGCCGAGCCGTCGGTCGGCCGGCTCGCGACGAACCCGGGTCGCGAGTCCCCGGCGCCGGGCCGCGGCCGCGAGCCCCCGGACGAAGGTGGACTTCCCCGAGCCGTCGATCCCCTCGATCGCGACGAGGACCCCGCGCCGGCCCCGGGGGGGGTTCACGGAGCGCCCCCGGCGTCGACCTCGGGTCGCCACCCGTAGACCTTCTCGATCGACTCCGAGAACGGCACCCAGAGCCGATCCGGGGATCCCCCCGGTGCCTCGGCGATCTGCTTCGCCCGGCGGGGGACGGTCGCCAGGTCGAGCACCGCCCCGGGTCGCGCTGGGTCGTCGAGGTAATCGGTCTCGAGGAACCACGGCGCCGGCTCGTGGAGGACGCCGTGCACCGTCTCCCGCCGAGCGAGGTACGACCGGGCGATCCCCGACGAGGAGGACGGTCCGATCGGGGCGCGGGCGTAGTGCTTCACGACCTTCGCGGGCGCCACCCCCGCGCTCGCCGCCTCGGCGGCGAGCTCCCGGAGACCCGCTTCGTCCAGATCGGCCGAGTGGACGACCACGGGACATCCCACGTCTCGAGCGACCTCGAGCGCGTGTCGGAAGACCCGGGTCGCCGCCCCCCGGATCGCCTCGGGGACCTCGAAGTGGGGGCGGCCCACCTCGCCGAGCGCGACCGCCCGACGCTCGCGGATCCAGCGGCCGGCGAGATCGAGAGCCTGCTCCTGGAGCTCCACAGCTGCCTCGAGGCCGAGCAGCCGCTCGGCGGCGATGAGGTCGACGGGATACGGCGCGAGAACGGAGTAGGCCACCACTGACGTCTCGTCGCCGACCCTCTTCGCGAGGGCCTCCGTGGTCTCGAACTGCCGACGATACTCCTCGACCGATCGGGGGACGTTCGGCCCGTAGTTCTGTGTCGCGACGAACAGGTGCGTCCCGCCCGCCGCCCGGAACCTCTCCGCCGCGCGAACTCCGTCGCCGGACGGCGAGAGATGACAGTGGTGGTCGACGACGGGGAGGCCGCGGGGGAGCGGCACGGGGTCCGGGCCCGGCGCGGAGCCTACCTCAGGAGGCCCGCGCCCTGGAGCTCCTTCGTGATCTTCTTGACCGCGACCTCGACGTCGGACGGCTTGCGCGCTCCCGTGCAGACGAGCTTGCCGCTTCCGAAGAGCAGCACGACGACGCGGGGCTCGTCGATCCGGCAGACGAGCCCCGGGAACTGCTCGGGCTCGTACTCCACGCGGTCGAGACCGAGCGTCACCGCGATCGCGTTGAGGTTGATCTCGCTCTCGAGGTCCGAGCTCGCGACGATGTTCTGGACCTCGATCTTGGGGTGGAGGTTGATCTTCTGCCCGCCCTTGCGGATCTGCTGCGCGACGGTGCTGATCGACTCCTCCACCTCGTGCATGCTCTTCGCTCCGGTGCAGACGACCTTCCCCGACCGGAAGAGAAGGATCGCCGTTTTCGGCTGTTTCAGCCGATAGATGAGGCCCGGGAACTGCTCGGGCTCGTACTCGGCCCCGTCCAGGCCGAGGGCGATCGACTGGAGATCGAGTTCGTCCCCGAGCGAGGTCGAAGCCACGACGTTCTCGATCCGGATCTTGACCAAGCGAATCCCCGGTCGCGGGAGTATTTAAACCGCTATTTAAGCAATTTGTAGAGGAGCGGCCGCATTTTCGGCCGCGGCGCACCGAGTCCACCGTCAGGGCAGGCCCGCGTCGGGGAACCCCAAGAAGTCGCGGACGACACGTCGCGTGAAACCCCAGAGAACGTGGCCCTCGAACACGCTCGCGCTCACCTCGACCTGGCCGGAACCGCTCGGGACGGCGACCGTCCGGGTCCGGTTGGC
>JASIEC010000025.1 GCA_030046135.1 Thermoplasmata archaeon
GGGGCCCGACGTACCCGCTCGACTTCCCCGAGCGGCGCGCGAGGCTCGAGGCGATCGTCCGGCCGTCCGAGCGGGTCCGCCTGGCGGTCCAGCGGACCGTCGGCGACCCGGCGGAGGCGCGGACGTTCCTCGACGAGGCGATCTCGGGCGGCGCGGAGGGCCTCGTGGCGAAGTCGCTGAAGCCGGGCAGCTCCTACCGGGCCGGCGCCCGAGGGTTCTGGTGGATCAAGTACAAGCGCGACTACACCTCGGGGCTCACCGACTCGATCGACGGCGTGATCGTCGGCGCGTTGCACGGCCGGGGCCGGCGCGCCGGAAAGTTCGGCGCCTTCCTCCTCGCGGTCTACGATCCGTCGCGGGACCGGTTCCCCACGTTCTCGAAGGTCGGCAGCGGCTTCGACGACGCGCAGCTCGCCGAGATGCCCGGACGCCTCGCCCGGTTCGCGTCGAAGGACCCGCCGCCGGAGGTCGAGACCGGCGTGGTGCCGGATCGCTGGTTCCGGCCGGGGCTCGTCCTCGAGATCCGCGGGGCCGAGCTGACGCTGAGCCCTGTCCACCGCGCCTCCCTGGGCGCGGTGCGAGAGGGGGCCGGCCTCGCGCTACGGTTTCCCCGGTTCACGGGGCGGTTCCGCGACGACAAGGGACCCACCGAGGCGACCACCTCGAAGGAGCTCCTCGAGATGTACCGGGGCCAGCAGCGCCAGGAAGCGCCGAAGCCGGGCGCGGACGACGGCGACGACGGTTGACCCGGTCAGGCCGGCGCCGCGTCGGAGTCGGCCCGGCGGGCGCGGGCGGTTCTCCTCCGCCCAAAGGCATAAGAAGGCCGGCCCCGGTCGCGGGCCCGGAAGCGGGCCATGCTGGTCGAGATGACCGAACTCTTGGGACGGCAGATCTACACCCCCGACGGACGACTCCTCGGGGAGGTCGACAACGTCGTGGTCGATGTCGACGGAACGAAGATCGACGGGCTCTACGTCGGCGAGACGAGCCCGATGTTAGTCGACGAGTCCCGTCCGACCAACGTGCCGTACCGCTGGGTCGCCGCCGTCAACGACGTCGTGCTCCTCAAGTACTTCCCGAAGCGGGTGTCGTTGAAGAAGGCCCCCGCGCGGCCCTCGGCGGACGAGGAAGCCGCGGTTCCCGCGCGCTAGCGCGGGGATAGCCAAGCCTGGCAACGGCGCGGGACTTAAACGGCGGTCCGCCGCCGAAGAGATCCCGTCGCACTAGGCGTTCGCCGGTTCGAATCCGGCTCCCCGCACTCCCCCCGGTCGCGGGCCCGCGGACGAGGCATCGTCATCCGCCCGGAGCCTCTCGGCGGCCGTGCGGCGCTCCGAGCTGCTCACGGCGCTCGAGACGGTCCCTCCGTTCGCCTCCCCCCGGGCGGACCTGGAGCAGGTCGTCACCCCGTCGGAGGCGGCGGCCTCCCTCCTCCTCGCCGCCGAACGGATCGACGGGCTCGCGGGTCGGAGCGTCCTCGACCTCGGCTGCGGCACCGGGAGGCTCGCGATCGGAGCGGCTCTCCTGGGGGCCGCCCCGGTCCGGGGACGGGACCTCGACCGGGGGGCGATCGACCGGGCCCGAGAGGCCGCGGAGGCGGCGGGCGCCTCGGTCTCCTTCGAGGTCGGCGATGTCCGGACGGCCGCCGGTCGGACCGAGCTCGTCGTCATGAACCCGCCGTTCGGCGCGCAGCGACGCCACGCCGACCGGCCGTTCTGGGACCGCGCTCTCGCCCTCGCGGAGCGGAGCGTCTACGCGTTCGCCGCCGAGGAATCGAGAACCTTTATAGCGCGACAGGCGGTCGCCCGCGGCGCTCACGTCCTCGACGTGACGCCGGTGCCCTGGGTGCTGCCGCGGACGTTCCCGCACCACACCCGGCGCGGGGTCGCGATCGGCGTGGACCTCTGGGCGATCCGGACGAGCGAACCTCCATGACCGACCCCGAGCTCCCGAAGCTGGTCCTCCCGGGGGAATACCTCGGCGCGGCCGAGCAGTTCTTGCCGGGGCGCGGCACGTACGAGGACGGCGGACGGATCTACGCCTCGCTCCTCGGGGTCCCGGCGATCGACCCCGCCGACCGGACCGTCCGCGTCGAGCCCCGGAACGCGGTCCCCGAGGTCCGCGAGGGGGACCTCGTCTACGCCCGCGTGGACGAGCTCAAGACCGCGATGGCGGTCTGCACCGTCCTGTCGACCGTGGCGAGCCGTCGGCAGGTGCCGGGGGCTCCGGAGGGGACCGTGCACATCTCGAAGGCGAAGGACGGCTACACGGAGAGCCTCGCGGGCGAGTTCGCGATCGGGGACGTCCTCGTCGCCCGGGTCCTTCAGGCCCATCCCGGGATCAAGCTGACGACCGCGCCCGCGTCCCTCGGCGTTGTCGCCGCCCGGTGCCAGGTCTGCCACGCTCTCCTCACGCTCGGCGAGAAGGAGGCCGTCTGCCCCCGGTGCGGCCACCGCGAGCACCGGAAGTTCGCGAAGGGACCGCTGCCCAGCCCGTCCGGTGCGCATGGACCCGGCGGCGTCTGACGAGGAGCGCCGGCTGGCCCGGCTCGTCCGGGCCCACGACCGCTGGCGGGGCCGGACGGTCTTCAACCTCCTGCCGAGCGAGAACGCGGTCTCGCCCGCCGCCCGACGGTACCTCGCGAGCGACCTCGCCGGGCGCTACACCCTCCCGATCCCGCAGCAGGTCGACGGCGAAACGCTCGACAACAGCTACGCCGGGACCCGCTACACCGACGAGATCGAGGCGCTCGCGAACGCCTCGACGGGCCGGCTGTTCCGGGCGAAGTTCGCCACGGTCCGCCCCCTCTCGGGCCACGTCGCGGCGCTCTCGGTCCTCGCGACGCTCGTCCCCCGAGGGGGCCGGCTCCTCGCGATCCCGCCCGAGGCCGGCGGCTACGACGGCTACGTTGCCGACTTCGTCCCCGCGCTCCTCGGTCTCACCGTCCGGCCCCTCCCGGCCGAGCTCCCCGGCCACGCGGTCGACGGGGAGGCCGCGGCGGAGACGATCCGGCGCGAGCGGCCGGACGCGGTCGTCCTCGGGCAGAGCTTCTTCCTCTTCCCGTACCCTCTTCGTCCGATCGTCGACGCCGCCCACGGGGTGGGGGCGCTCGTCGTCTACGACGCGTCGCACGTCCTCGGCCTGATCGCGGGCGGCGAGTTCCAGGACCCCCTCCGCGAGGGGGTCGACGTCCTGTTCGGGAGCACCCACAAGTCGTTCCCCGGGCCGCAGGGCGGGATCGTCGCGACCGACCGCGAGGATCTCTTCGGTCGGCTCGATCCGAAGCTCGTCTGGAGGGTCTTCGACAACGCCCACTGGAACCGGATCGCCGCCGTCGGCCAGACGATGCTCGAGCTCGAGAGGGTCGGACCCGAGTACGCGAGGACCGTCGTCGAGAACTCCCGCGCCCTCGGCTCCGCGCTCGCCGCCGAGGGGTTCCCGCTCGTTGCCGCGGAAGAGGGGTTCACCCGGTCCCATCAGCTCCACCTCGACCGCCCTCGCCTGCGCTCGGAGAAGGGGGTGGGCACCGGGGTGCTGGGCCGTCGGCTCGAGCGCCAGAGCCTCCTGATCGACCTCGTCGGCCGCATCGGGACGGCGGAGGCGACCCGCCTCGGCCTGCGTCCGGAGGAGATGCCCCGACTCGCGGGACTCCTGGCGGCCGCCGGGCTTCGATCGGAGAGGGTCGGGACCGAGGTCCGGGCGTGGCGCCGGACGTTCGCCTCGCTCCGGTTCGCCTGACGGGGGAACGGATTCTGCCGCGCCGCCGCCCTTTCCCTCGGCCCGTCGCCCTCACCGGGACACCGGGCGTCGGAAAGAGCTCGGTGGCGCGACGCCTGGCCCCCGGCGTACGGTCGATCGAGGTCTCGGTGCTCGCCCGGAGACTGGGGGCCGCGACGGGGAACGGCCGATCGGTCGTGGTCGACCTCCCCCGGCTGGGCGCTGCGGTCTCCCGGCCGTCGGCCCTCGACGACTTCGACCTTGTGGTCGGTCATCTCTCGCACCTCCTTCCCCTCCGCCGCGCCATCGTACTGAGATGCCATCCCCTCGAACTCCGCGAGCGGCTCCGGGGCAGTCGCCGAGGGTCCCGGGCTGATCGGCACGCGAACTTCGTCGCCGAGGCGACCGACGTCGTGCTCACGGAGGCGCTCGCCTCGGGATGCCACGTGGTCGAGATCGATACGACGGGCCGCTCGGTCTCCGCCGTCGCACGGAGGGTCCGCGCCACCCTGCGCGTCTGGGACGGTCCGAGCGCCGCCCGCGTCGACTGGCTCGGAGACCCCTCGGTGACCGAGCATCTTTTGGACGGCCCGACGTAGCGGGCGTCGATGGTCCTCGAGCGGTACCGGCTCTGGGCCCGGCCGTACCTCGAGCGC
>JASIEC010000026.1 GCA_030046135.1 Thermoplasmata archaeon
GCCGCCCGAAACAAGCGAAGCGCAGTCCGGTAGTCCCCCGCGTCCGCTCGGCTCCATCCCATGTTGTTCAACAACGAGCCTCGCCATCGGCGAGCGCCGGCCTCCCTCGAACGCTGCGCGAGGGCGAGGGCCCGGGCGTTCCATCGCTCCTGGCTCGTACCCGACCGGACGAGAGCCACCATGTGGGCCGCGTCGACCGCCAACCCATCCTCCCGATGCCGGCGCGCGAGGCTCCACGCCCGGACGAAGAGAGGGAGCGCCTTCCTCCTCGATCCCGCCGAGTTCAGCGTCCGCCCGCGCTCCAGAAAGTACCGGATTCGGACCCGCGGGGACAGTCTGGGGAGGAGAGGGGCGAGCTCGTCCAGCGTCCGGTGGGCCGCGCGGAACTTCCGCTGGAGCGCCTGGGATCGTGCGAGCTGAGTGATCGTCTCGGACCGATGGTCGAGGTCGGCGGATCTTCGTGCGGTTCGAAGATGTTCCCGAAACCGACGCTCCGAGCCCGCGGGATCGTCGAAGGTCCAGAGGGCATCGAGCCCGCGGTCCGCTCCCTTCGCCATGGCGTCCGGCCGGCCCCCGATCCCTCGTCGGTCCACCGACCCGGGACATTTAGTCTTGAGAGGGCCCGGCTCGGAGAGGTTGCCCCCTCCGCCCGCGGGAGCTCCCCCCGCGCGCTCGGGTCCGGGGGTAGGTTTCGGGACGGCGCTATCGTTATCTCCGCAGGGATTCCGGCGGGCGGTCGGCCGGGGCGACGCTTCGGGTCTCCTCGGCCCAGGACGAAACTCGGATGGAGAATTCGCGAGCGGCGGTGTCGCCGACGTCGACCGTGGTTCCCGAGTCGCCGCACCTCTCGCGCGGGAGCGAGGCCGGCATCATCGCCGCCCTTCTGATGGGCCTCTTGCTCGGCGCGCTCGACAACTTCATCGTCGCCACGGCGCTCCCGAACATCGCGAAGGACCTGAACGACCTCTCCGGCCAGGTGTTCGTCGTCACGAGCTACCTCATCGCCCAGACGGTGGCGATCCCGATCTTCGGCAAGCTCTCGGACCGGTTCGGCCGGCGTTCGTTCTACCTGTTCGGGCTCGTCATCTTCCTCGGCGGCTCCGTCGCCTCGGGCCTCAGCCAGAGCCTGAACGAGCTGATCGCGTTCCGCGCCGTGCAGGGGCTCGGCAGCGGGGCGTTCTTCACGGTGGTCTTCTCGATCGTCGCCGACCTCTTCCCTCCGAAGATGGCCGCCCGCCTCGTCGGCATCCTCTCGGCGGTCTTCGGCATCGCGATCGTCGCGGGTCCGCTCATCGGGAGCACCATCATCGACGTCACGACCTGGCGCTGGATCTTCTTCGTCAACCTCCCCGTCGGCTTCGCCGCGATCGGGCTCGTCCTCTCCACGATGGGCCCGATGCGGCCCGCGTCGACGGTCTCCCGGCCGTTCGACACGCTCGGCGCGGGCCTCATGGCGGTCTGGGTCGGCACCCTGATCTTCGCCCTGGTCGAGGTCTCCAACGGCTGGGCGTGGACGGATCCCCGCACGATCGGACTCCTCGCCGCCGCCCTGATCGTCCTCCCGATCTCCCTGTGGCAGGAGTGGCGCGCGGCCGACCCCCTGATCCCGCTCCGCTACTTCCGGATCCGTCTCGTGGCCGCCTCGAGCGGGGTGAACTTCCTCCGCGGGGCGCTGCTGGTCGTGGTCGTTACGTTCGTCCCGATCCTCGTCGTCGACGGGTTCGGGGGGACGGCGAACATGAGCCGGGACGTCCTCTACGCGATGATGATCCCGATGGTCCTCGGGGCGGCCGTCAGCGGCCCCATCGTCGCCCGATTGGGGTACCGGATCCCGCTGGTCATCGGACTGGTCCTCGCGAGCGTGGGGACCTACCTGCTCACGCAGGTGCCGACCCTCCCTCCCCTCTTCCGGTTCGACTACGGCATCGTCCCTCTCGGGTTGGCCGGCGCCCTCGTGCCGGTCGGCTGGGGCGTGGGGATGACGTTCGCGCCGACGCAGCTGGCGATCCAGTACAGCGTCGCCAAGGACGATCTCGGGGCGGGGACGTCGCTCGTCTGGTTCCTCTCGAACCTCGGCGGGGCGATCGTCGGGTCGCTCCTCGGAGCGTATCAGCTGGGCGTCTTCCGCTCGCTCCGACTCCCGTTCCCGCAGGCGTTCGCAGTCTCGATCCAGCACGTCTGGTGGGGGCTGGTCCCCGCCGCCCTTCTCGGCCTGGCGTTCGCGTGCATCGTCTCGGGTCGACTTCCGAAGACCGCCGACGGTGAGAGCGACGGCTCGGCGGCCACGCCAGCCCTGATGTAGGCGGGCCCTCCCCCGGTCCTCCCGAGGTCCGTTCGGGTCAGGGCGACGGCGGAGGGGGGCCGGCGCCCGCGGTCCGGGCCCGCTTCGGAAGGTAGACGTAGACGAGGTAGGCGAGGATCGCCGCGTAGAGGATCACCCCGCCGACGATCGCCAGGACCACGTTGAGCCATACGACCGACTTGCCTTCGTCCTGCCAGTAGCCCAGCAACCCCGAGACCACCACCGTGAACGCGAGCCCGAGCGCGATCTGGAGCGCCGACGGACGACGTCGATAGAACGCGACGGAGACGAGCCCCGGCAGGATCATCGTAGCGGAGACCTCGCGTCCGGCACCCATGCTCACGGCCAGATAACGGCGGGCGAGGCCGCCCCGGCGGCCCGGCCCTCCCGGCCCCACGGTCCCGGCAGAGCGACCCCGCGCCCGTCGGGGTCCGGCTGTTTCAGGACCCCTTCCTCCCATTTATCGCCCAAGGGCCCTCAGCCGCCCTCATGAGCGACCCTCGAGCCGCGAAGTCGCTGACCGTGCCCGGCGGGACGATCGCCTTCGAGGAGGCGGGACGGGGTCGGCCGGTCGTTCTCCTCCACGAGGGGATCGCGGACCGACGGATGTGGGATCGAGAGTTCCCGCTGCTCGCGCGAGACCGTCGCGTGGTCCGGTACGATCTGCGAGGATACGGCGCGTCCCCGCCCGCGACGTCGGAGTTCTCTCCCGTCCAGGACCTGGGGGCGCTCCTCGATCACCTGGG
>JASIEC010000151.1 GCA_030046135.1 Thermoplasmata archaeon
CACGGGCACCCTCGTCCCCGGCTCGCCCCGACCGCCCCGAGGGCCCGAGGCTCCGGGTCAAATCCGCGCGCCGCTCGGGGAAGGGGAGACCTCGATGGCGACCGACAAGCGGATCGGGATCCTAGGGAGCGGGGACGTGGCGAAGCAGCTGGGCCGGGCGTTCGTAGCGCACGGCTACGACGTGAAGCTGGGAACGCGGGAGCCGACGAAGCTCGACGCCTGGAAGAAGGAGGTCGGCGGAACGGCGTCCGTGGGCTCGTTCGCCGAGGCGGCCGCGCACGGGCCGGTGGTCGTCCTGGCCACGCACGGGGCCGCCACCGAGGCCGTGATCGACCTCGCCGGTCCGAAGCAGTTCGCGGGCAAGCTCGTCCTCGACACGACGAACCCCCTCGATCTGTCGCGCGGGATGCCGCCGGGGCTCCTGTTCGGCGTCACGGACTCCCTCGGCGAGAGGGTCCAGCGCAAGCTCCCGGACGCGAAGGTCGTGAAGTGCTTCAACACCGTGGGCAGTCCCCAGATGGCCCACCCGACGTTCTCCGGGGGGCCCGCGAGGATGTGGATCTGCGGCAACGACGCCGGGGCCAAGCGGGCGGCGGAGGGGATCCTGAAGGAGCTCGGATGGGCGGGAGCGCTCGACGTGGGGCCGATCGACGGCGCGCGATGGCTCGAGGCGATGGTCCCGCTCTGGGTCAGGGCGGGCCTCGCGCTGGGGACCTGGGAGCATATGCTCCAGGCCGTTCGCTGAGCTCGGGGTCGCCTACTTCGACCCCGCGAGGGGCCAGTCCGGGTCGGCCGACGGCGGGAGCGCGGTGTCGAGCCAGGGCCGGAGGCTCTCGTCCGCCGGCTCCCGGGCGGTCGCCGCGAGCTTCCGGACGAACGGTCTCGCTCCGATCGGCGACAGCACCGTCGTGACGAGGCCCACCCCCGCGACGATCGTGAAGAGCGTCGTCGTGAAGACCCCGAGCGACAGCAGGATCACCGCCATCGCGAGCTCGACCGCCCCGCGGCTCGCGACCAGGAACCCGGCCCCCAGCGCGTCCGAGCCGGTCCAGCCGAGCGACCGGGTGATCCACCCGCCGACCGCGACCTTCGACATGAAGGCGAAGACGCACAGGGCGATGAACGTGAGGAGGACGCTCGGGGAGACCGCGAGGTCCCGGAGGTTCATGTTGAGGCCGACGAGCGCGAAGAACAGCGGAATGAAGAACCCCCACGTCACCGCGTCGAAGATGCGCGTGAGCTGCCGGTGCTCCCGCACCCCGGCGCTCTCGGGGGTGACGAGCAGGCCGGCGTAGAAGGCCCCGACGAGGAAGGTGAGCCCGATCGCCTGGGAGAAGAGCGCCGCCGCGAGCCCGCCGACGATGAGCAGGGCGAAGCCGGCCTCGCGGGAGCGCCAGGTGTCGCGCACCCCCTCGACCATGCGGGACCAGAGGCGGAGCTGCCGGAGGGATCGGAGGCCCTGGTGGACCGCGAGGATCGCCGACAGGAACACCGCCACGCTCACCACCGCGATCGTCGCGTCGAGCCAGGGGGCGTCGGTTCCCTGACGGATCCGGAGTAGGATCGAGAAGGTCGTCACCGCGGCGAGCTCGTTCACGAGCGCCCCGTTGAGCACGTACGTACCGAAGCGGCTCTTCATCAGGCCGAACTCGTGGAGCATCACCCCGAGCACGGGGAGGGCGGTGATCGAGATCGTGAGCGTGAGGAACCAGGTCGTCGTCCAGGCCAGGGACGGATAGAGAAGGTGGACCACCAGGGACCCCGACAGGAACGGGACGAGGAACATCCCCACGCCGAGGAGACCCGCCGGGACCCCGGTGGCGGAGATCTGCTCGGGGGTGACCGCGAGCCCCGCGGTCATGAGCACGAAGAACGTCGCGAGGATCTGGAGACCGCTGAACTCCGCCGAGATGCTGGGGAGGCCGATCCACGGTCCGAGCAGCGTCGGGCCCAGGATCACCCCCACCGCGAGCTGGCCGATCAGCGCGGCCTGGCCGAACCGGCTCGCGAGCTCTCCGACGGCGACGGCGCCCGCCACCAGGAGCGTCAGTCCGACGATGAAGAGCGTGGTGGTGTCCAACCGACTCCCTCCCCGCCCTCTCGAATCCGCGCTCCGGACCCGGGGGCGCGGAGAGTCCCTCGAGGGCTCTCGCCCCGGTCCGACGCGCCCCGCCCACCGGGAGGGGGCAATAACTACCTTTGTACGGACAGCCTCGGAGTTGAACCGGGGCGCTCCCGCCCCTCCCGCCGGTCCCCGGCGCGCGAACGTGAAAAACTAACGTGCGGGGCGGGGCTGATTCCAACGTGGCGAGCTCTCCCAGCGGGCCCGGGTCGAGGTCACCGGGAGGGCCCTCCTCGCGGCCGATCGCGGTCGCCGTGATCGTGGGAATCCTCGTCGCGGGCTCGGTCGTGGGATGGCTCGTCGTCGTCGGGGGGAGGACGCCCGCAGGATCTCGGGGGCCGACGGTGGTGGACGTGCTCCCGTCGCCCGGTACGGCGTCGTCGTGCATCGTGGGGACGCCGGGGGTCCCCCGGCCCGTCCTCCCGCTCGACGAGGGGGTCTTCCAGGCGAACACGTACGACGTCCCCGCCGGGACGACGGGCCACGTCGGGATGTGCTACAACGCCACCCCGGGCGAGCTGTTCGCCTACGCCAACTGGAGTCACGTCGGCGCGACGGGCTGGTTCTCCTACCCCCAGGTCACCTACGGCGTGAACAGCTGGGATGGGGCGGGGTCGACGTACACCAACCAGAGCCCGGCCTGGTCGCTCCCGCAGACGGTCGGGAGCGTCGTCGACGACTCCGTGTGGACGATCGTGAACTACTCGTTCCGCGCGCCGAGCCTTTCGGACGTCGACGGGTACGATTTCTCGCTCGACGACTTCTTCACCGAGACCCTGCCCCCGGTCTTCGAGGACGGGCCGTTCGTCGAGGTGATGGTGTGGTTCGCCCACCACATCACGTACCCGACCTTCCACACCTGGGACGCCCCGACGCTCGTCAACGGGACCGTCGAGAGCGTCCCGTGGTCCGTGGGATACTACTGCCACGGGACCGACAACGGGACGAACGCGAACATCAGCTTCGACTACGCCTACGACGGGCAGGGGACCTCTGGCTCGCCCTCGGGGACGCTCGGCGTCAACCTCAGCCTCGTCCTGGCAAACGTCGAGGCGCTCCTTCCGTCGGCGACGTGCTGGACCGGTCCGACGTCGGGGTTCTCCTCGTTCCATCTCGACGAGGCGAATCTCGGCTCGGAGGACGGCGCGCTCAACAACTCGTCGTTCGACTACAACTGGACGGTGAGCGGCTACTGCTTCCGCACGTTCGTCAGCGTGGGGATCGGGGGGGAGCTCGGATGCTCCGCCTCGGGAGCGGACCCGGCCGGTGCCTCCCCCGCGACGGAGCCCGTCGCGCTCCTTGGACGGACCCTGGGGTCCGGCCCGGGAGGGCCCCTGGTCGCCGGGACGGCGATCTGGGCGAGGGCTACGTCCCGAGGGCGGCGACGAGATCGGTGAAGAGCGAGGCGAACCGGGGTCCGCGATCGAAGTGCCCCCCCGGGAACTCACGGTGGACCACGGGCAGGCCCTGGCGGCGCGCCTCCGCCGCGAACCACCGGGCCCCCTGGTCCAGCCCCCACTCGTCGTCGGTGGACCCGGTGATCTCGAGATGCCGGAGCCCCCGGAGGGCGGCCGCCCCGTCGGGGGTCGCGACCCGCGCCACCGGATCGAACCGCTTCCAGCGCTGCCAGACCGACGGAAGGAACTCGGCCGTCTCCCACTCGAACGGGAGCTCGAACGCGCCGGGGTCGCTGTCGAGCGGAGAGTAGTTGGCCGCCTCGGCCAGCGTGATCAGCGCGGAGCCCGTCGAATGGTGCGGGCCCTTCAGCGTGCCGGGCTCCTCGTAGAGCTTGGCGAGGAACGCCTCCGGGCCCCCGTGGCTCTGGTAGACGCGGCACGCCTTCGGAAAGTCCGGCAAGTAGCAGTGCTCGAAGCCGAGGTCGCCCGCGCTCGAGCCCACGGCCTCGAACCGTCCCGGGTGCTCGAACGCGAGATGGAGCGCCCCGAACCCTCCGCTCGACTGACCGAGGATCCCGATCCGTCCCGGGCTGAATCGCTCCATCGCCCAGGGGACGATCTCGTCGACGACGTAGTCCGCGTAGCGGCCCAGCGCCGAGGTGTTGACGTACTGGCTCCCCCCGAGCGCGGTGGTGCAGTCGGGGGAGACGAGGGTCGCCTCCCCGCAGGCGCCGGAGCGCTGGAGATGGTCGAACAGCTGGAACAGGTTCGACTCGAACGGGGCCGCCCGGGAGATCTCCGAGACCCCCGCTCCGCCGAACCCGGCGAGAAGGACCAGCAGGGGCCGGCCTTCCGAACGTCCGGACGGCGGCCGGAGCGCGGCAACCTGACGGCGCGAGGGGTCCCCGGGCGGGTTGCCGACGAGCACCGAGCTCTCGTGGTCGACAACCTCCGCCCGGTCTCCGAGCGACGCGGGGAACACGCGCGACGGCCTCCGCGGCGGCTGGACCTTGAGACCCAACTCCCCCCCAGGACGCCGTCTTCGGCAGGACTCGGGTCCCTGAAAGGCGCTTCTCTCCCGCCGGCGCCCCTCGGCGCGTCCCGTCCGAGCGACCGGCCGGGACGTCAGTCTCCCCGGAGGAACGTCGCGAGGTCGGGGCGCTTCAACTCCTCCCGAACGTAGGCGATCCGGGTCCGGATCACCCCATCCGTTCCGAACCTCCGCGCGATCTCCTCCACCGCGTCCAGGCGATCGGCGCTGAGGCCGTCGACGACGTTCGTCAGGATCTTCTCGCCGTAGGCCTTCCAACGCTTCGTCAGGAGACGAGTGTACCACACCGCCTGCGCGGAGGCGTAGCGGATCCCGCCCGCCTCGGACGTCTCCTCTCGCACGAGGAACTCGAAGAACTCCCCCCCCGCCTTCGTCCCCGAGAACGCGCCCGCGTTGATGAGGTCGAGCGGGACGCGGCCCATCGGCCGGATCGAGAACCGCGTGACCTGCTCGCCTTCGAACTCGAGGATCAGCTCCGGGTCCCCCTTGAGGCGGGCGATCGCGTCCTTGTAGTCGGCGGTCGTGACCATGACGTCGATGTCGTGGGTGGTGGTCGCCGCTTCCCGAGCGACCGCCTGGCCCCCGACGACCACGTAGCGGATGCCGTGACGACGCAGGACCACGTCGGCGGCGACGATCGTCTCGTCGCTCACGCTGCCTCCGACGGCGCCGGGTTATTCCGCTCGATCCAGCGTAGATCCGCGATCGGGAGGGCGGACCCGACCTTCGGGATCGCGGGGGCGAACTCCTGGAGGCGCACCCGTGTCGCGCTCCGCTCGAGACCCTCGTTCCGAACGCGGCGATAGAGCTCGTTCGGGTCCACCTTCGCCCGGTTTCGAAGCGCGACTAGCCGGGCCGCCAGGGGATCGAAGCGAAGGAGGAGGGTGACGAGCTCGGCGAGTCCCGGGTCCCGAAGCGCGTCCCCGTCCTTCACCGGTAGGATTCGGAACTCCGAGGAGATCTTCGACGAGAGCCCCTCGGGGACCGCCAGCCAGGGTCGGAACGACACCGCGTACCCGCTCCGGGTGACCCATTCCGGGGTCACCAGAAGGGCCGGAACGCGATGGCGCCGGAGGTGGTCCACATCTCGCGCGGACCGAACCTTCGGCCGGTACTCTTCCCGAGGGCGGCCCCGGGCGCGCGGGGTCCGAGTGATCATCTCTCGCGGAAGGGGCCGCTCGCCCGGCTCGCGAAGCAGGCTCGCCTCGATCTGCATCCGGGAGGCGATGGACGCTTGAAATATATATATTAAATCGACGACTCCGGGAGGTTGGCTCCTCCGCGTCCCCGGACGGACTCCTCCCGAGACTCGAGCAGGGCCTCTATTCAAATATTTATATTAAATTGCCAGACCGGGATCCGCTGGCCGAGCGGCCCGCGGTCCGGCGGGGGACCTCCCCCTCGAGCGGACGGAGGCCGGGAGCCTCCGTCGCTGACCCACCGCTCGGACGTACCCGGTGAGGACCATGCCGAAGAAGTCGGCGGTGCGACCCGAGCGGCGGAAGCCGTTCCGACGGTAGAACCGTGCCGCGCGTCGCAACGGCGGGGTCGTGTTCAGGGTGACTCGACGGACGCCGGCCCGGAGTAGGTCGGCGAGCACCCGGTCAAGGAGCGACTGGGCCACGCCGGTTCCCTGCCGTGCGGGGACCACGGCCATCCCGCGGAGATGCGCCTCGGTGGGAGAGGTCCGCCGCCAGGCGATCGTGCCGACGACTAAGCCCGCGCGGTCGACGGCGACGAGGATCCGCATCTCGCGGAATCTCCGCTTCGCCGACCCGGCGTCGAGGACGGTATCGCGGAACGCCCCTCGAGTGTACGCGGGACGGTACACCTCGAACGCCGCCCGGAGGCATCGACGCACCCCGAGGAGGTCCCCCTCGGTGGCGGCCCGGACCCGGTACGATCGGGGCACCTGCGAGCTCCTTTCAAGATCAGGCGAACGAGCCCGAGTGCAGCGAGCCGCAGAAGCGCGCGAGGAACGGGTCGTTGTCGGCCTGCCCCAGACTCAGCTGCGCGGCGATCCGGCCGAGCGCGGGAGCGAAGCTCCAGCCGAGGCGGAACCCCCCGTTCGCGACCACGAGCCGGCTCTTCCGACCGACGGTCGGAAGCCCGTCCGGCGTGCACGGCCGCGACCCGTCGTTGAAGTCGAGGACGCGGTCGATCTCGATCACCTTCCGGATCTCGCCCAGGACCGTCTGGGGCCGGCCCTTGGTCACCCCGAGGTCGAAGTCCCAGCCCCCCGTCGCCTTGAGCTCGTCCCCGAACGGGACGAGCGCGATCCCTCGGTCCGCGTGGATCGTCGCGACGTCGACGTTCCGGACGGGCCGGACGTGCCAGCCGTACCCCCGCACGCCGGTGAGAGGGACCCCGAGCGTCCGGGACGTCACGCCGGTCGTCACGACGATCCCGTCGAACGTCGCGCCCCCGCCCGCGGTGGCCAGCGATCCCTCGAGGGTCACGCTCCGCACCCGCTCGCGCACGACTCGAACCTTGTCGAGCTCCCGACGGAGGCGCGCGACGCACCTCTCGGTGTGGAGCCAGCCCACGTCCGGGAAGAAGAGATCTCCCGCGCCCCCGACCCGTTCGCGGACCTCGACCGGGGAGAAGGAGCTCCGGGCGCGCGCGGACGCGGTCTCCTCGGCGAACCGCACGGGATCGTCGTACCGCTCGAGGAGACCCCGGCGGACGTACCCGAAGTCGTCGTGCGCCTCCGACAGCTCGCCGTAGGCAGCGAACGAGACCTCCCCCATCCGGCGGAGTCCCTCCTCGGTCCCGGGCAGGGGGGCTCGCTCGAGCTGGCGCAGCGACTCGAGGAGCCAGCCCGTGTCGGCGCTCCGGAACGTGCACGTCCCGGTCCTCCAGTACTTCCAGACCCGCCGGAGGAACGCGAGGGTGTTCGTCCGATAGGCGGTCATCGGCTCGATGATCCCCGCGGCGTGCACGGAGCGCGCTCCCGGCTCCAGCTCGTCGAAGAGCGTGACGTCGGCGCCCTCCCTCTCAAGATAGTACGCCGCGAAGAGGCCCGCGATCCCGGCCCCGACGACCGCGACGCGCATCGGGGAGGCTCGAGCCTCCGCGACCATAAATCGGACCTCCCGGGGGGACCCCGGGACCGGCAGAGTCGCGAGTCACCGGCAGGCGTGACGGGTCGGCTCGAGCGGGCGCTAGGCGAGCGCCCGGGTCCGCGAGACCTCGAGAGGCTGATCGACGAGCCGTTCCATCGTTCCGAGGAACCGGACCGTGTGCGGGAGGCTCGCGTGCGTTTCGAACGCCTCCTCGCCCGTCCATCGGGAGTGGATGTGGAACAGCCGAGGGTCCTTCACCGAGCGATACGCCTGGATGCTGAGGCATCCTCCCTCCGCCCGGGACGGGGGGAGGACCTCTCGGATCGCTCGCTCAACCTCTCCCTCGTTCCCGGGATGGGCGTGGAATCGAGCGAAGATGATCAACTCCACGACCTCGCAACCTCCGGGGAGAGCCACGCCCCCCCGGGGGCGAAGGGGTCCGGTCTCAAGAGTGGTTCGCTTCACCGTCGGCATCGCGGGCCGCCGTGCGCGGCGCGCGACGGTTCCAAATACGGTCGAGCCGTCCGCCGGCGGGCACCCGCATGAGCTCCAGCCGCTCGGGCGACACGGCCCAGACTCTGATCCTGATCGGCCTCGTCCTCGAGGCGGTGGAGGTCGCGGTCCTGCTAGGGATCGGGCTCCTCTTCCTCATCGTTCCGCTGGCGGGGCTCCTCGCCCTCAGCTTCGCCGCGATCGGCATCGTCTGGGTCTTCCTCGTGTACCTGTTCTCCTACGTCCGAGTGCGCGAAGGGGACTACGAGGGCGCCCGCACACCTACCCTCGTGTTTGCCATCCTGTCCCTCATCACGATCGGATTAATCTCGGGAATCCTCTACCTCATCGCCTACGTCAAACTGGGCGATGCGGCCTGGGAGGCACAGCAGAGATCGGCGTGGGCCGGGGCGACCCCCGCGGCCCCGGCCCCGCCCGGACTCGGACCGAAGACCTGCTCGCGGTGCCGGACGTTCAACGACGCGTCCTCGATCTACTGCCGGTCCTGCGGGGCGTCTCTCGCGTAACCGCTCGGGGGCGTGCGTTCGGCTCCCGACGCGCCGGTCGAGAGGGATCGGGCGTCCGCGAGGCCTGCGCACTCGGTCTCGAAAGGCAGCCTTGGCGTGTCGAGCGTGCGGGATCTGCGCCGACCGAGGGGGCCGTCGCGCGAGGCGAGGGCAGTAGAAGTTGAATTGGACTAATAATTAGGATATAGTATATATTTGGTCCCGACGTCTCCCGCCCGATGGAGACGCTGCAGAAGCTGACGCGGCGCCAACTCGAGGCCCTTCAGGTCATCGCGGCGCGCGAGACGCCCCCGCGGGGGGTCTCCCTCAAGCTCATCGCGGCGTCGCTGAAGCTCGCCCCTCCGTCCGCGCTCGGCCACCTCACCCTGCTCGAGGAGTTCCGCCTGATCGTCCGCTACCGGGGCAAGACCCGGCTTACGGACAAGGGGCGGCTGACCCTCGACGAGTACCGTCGGCACCACCGGGTCGCGGAGACCCTCTTCGGGCATCTCGGGCTGCCGCCCGCCGAGACGTGCGCGGCCGCCCGGGAGATCGACCTCGCGATCTCGCACCGGACCGTCGGGGAGATCTGTCGCGCCCAGCAGCACCCTTCCTCGTGTCCTCACGGCGAGCCGATCGGGCCCTGCCGCTCGCCGAACGCTCGGACGTAGGGCCGGGGAAGTCTCGGAGGAACCGCGATGCAGAAGAGGACGAAGATCGTCGTCGCCGTGATCGCCGGGCTCGCGCTCGCCGGGGCCGGGACGTTCGCCTACGTGACGAGCGCGGCGGCGTCGAATCCCTGCGCCGGGGTCGCGCTCGGACTCCCGACGAACAACAGCAGCTCCGCGCTCGACGCCCCGAGCGCCGCCCCAGCCTCGGCGGCCCCCGCGCCCACGCCGGCGTCCCTGCTCCGTGCGGCCGGAGAGTGGCCGGCGTCCGCCTCCCCGG